>JAKBAP010000308.1 GCA_021808995.1 Planctomycetota bacterium
CCAGGCGAAATTCAACCGGCCGCAGGGGACCTGTCTCGATGGCGACACGCTGTACGTCGCTGATACCGAGAATCACGCGATCCGGAGAATCGACCTCAAGCAACGGGTCGTCTCGACCATCGCGGGGATCGGGTCGCAGTCGCCACGCCCGCCGATCGAACGATACGTGGGCCCCGCGGGCACGAGCGCGCTCTCATCGCCGTGGGATCTGGCGATGATCCCCGGCGACCGGTCTCTCTACATCGCGATGGCGGGCCCGCACCAGATCTGGAAGCTGGATTTCGCCTCGGGCGAAATCGGCGTGTGGGCGGGCTCCGGGAACGAGGACATCGCGGATGGATCGTCCGAGGGCGCGAAATTCGCCCAGCCGAGCGGCCTGGCGACCGACGGCAAGAATCTGTTCGTGGCCGATTCCGAGGTCTCCGGCGTGCGAGTGATCCTGGACATCACTCCCAACGGGCCGGCCCAAGTCCGTACGATCGTGGGTCAGGGGCTGTTCGCGTTTGGCGACAAGGACGGCAAGGGACCGGCCGTTCGGCTTCAACACTGTCTGGGACTCGCCTTCGCCGACGGCAAACTCTACATCGCCGACACGTATAACAATCGCGTCAAGGTCTGCGACCCGCGATCCCGATCGGTGAAGGCGCTCGTGGGGGCGCGCACCGCCGGCGATTCCGACTCACCCCCGCGATTCTATCAACCCGCCGGCCTGAGCGTGGCGGGATCGATCCTCTACGTCGCCGATACCAATAACCACAGGATCCGCATGGTCGACCTCAAGACCGACCACGTCGCAACCCTGGCCCTTGACGGCCTTTCACCACCCACGATCGCCCCCAAGCCACCGAGCTTCCCTAACCCCACCACGATCAACATGGCGGGAATCCACGCGAGGCCAGGCAAATCGTTTGACCTCAAGGTCTCGATTCACTTGCCGGTCGGTTACAAGGTTAACGAAGCCGTCGCCATGCCCGTCCTCCTGGAAACGCCAGGAAAGCCCAGCATGATCTCCGCGAATTATCCAGTCCAGGGGCTCAGGATCAAGCCCCCCACGCCTGAGTTCGCGGTCACCGTCCCGCTCGACCAGGAGGCCAAGGCGGGCGATTCGTTTGACCTCAGACTCTCGACGTCGGTCTTCGTGTGCGCTGAGAAGTCGAATCTCTGCATGATCAAGAGCTTCGTCTGGAACCTCCCGGTCAAGATCGCGACCGACGGCCCGGACGTGATCACCCTCGAAGCCCCGCCATCCAAGAAATAGGGCCAAACAGGGTCGAATCAAGAGTGCGCGGATCCTCGTTTTGAGGAATTCGCCACGCTCGCGTGTCAGGAATCAGGAAGTTCCCCGACTCATCACCATGAACGCTAGCACCGAGGACGGTTCACGGGGTCCCGTCCAATGAGCGACAGCTCGGATCCCGAGCTCTGGGTTGATCGACATGGGGATGGGCTCTATCGGTACGCGCTCTCGCGGCTGCGATCGCCGGAGCAGGCGGCGGACGCGGTTCAAGAGACCTTCATGGAGGCGCTCCGCCGCCGAGGCACCTACGAGGGCCGGTCCAGCGAGCGGACCTGGCTGATCGGGATCCTTCGTCACAAGGTCATCGACCAGCTCCGCCGCGCCTGCCGCGATCGCCAAGACGAACGAGCACGTGAGCCGGGCGAGACCGAGGCGTCGTTTTTCGATCGAAAGGGTCACTGGCGGCTGGCACCTACGCGATGGGTGAGGTCGCCCGCGGACGGGATCGAAAACGGAGAATTCTGGGAGGCCCTTAACCGCTGCCTCTCACGCCTGCCCGAAGGGATCGCAAGCGCGTTTCTGCTCCGGGAGCTTGACGGCCTGGAGGCCTCCCAGGTCCAGGAGATCCTGGGAATCACGCCGGAAAACCTCTGGAAGCGCATGCATCGGGCTCGAATTCTCCTGAGACGCTGCCTCGAAATCAACTGGTTCGGCGAAGCCAAGGTCTCGGACCAGGTCAGGACCCAGAACCCGGGACAGCTCGCAAGGAAAGGTCCGGATTGATCATGAGCCTTCCCCGCGACATCTGGCGGCTCTTGAACCTTCCCTGCGAGGGGATGACCGAGCTCGGCTCAAGAGCATTCGACGGCCCCATGGGACGGGCTGAACGGCTCGCGCTGAAGGTTCATCTTCTTACCTGCGGACCCTGTAGGCGCTTCCTGCGCCAGGTGGGCGAGCTCAGGGTCGCGCTCAAGCGATTTTCGTCCGAGGACGAGTCGGGGCGGGACCTAACCGGCCCCCGGCTCCCGGACGAGATTCGGGAACGGATCAGGCGTTCGATCCGCGATCGGTAGAGGCGATCCGGGATTTTTTGCTCGGTTGGGCGTCAGGATCTGGGACCTGGCTCGACTCACGAACGAGGCCGCGTCGGACCGCGAGCGAAAGCCGCGGGGCCTGCCATACCTGTTTATCGCCGGCGCGGCCTTTCTCGACCCCGACTTTCGCGGACATCGATCCCAGGAGATTTGACAGCGATGCATATTGACACACTTTCCGGCCATCGCGTGCGCCGAATGCCCTTGACCGCGGCCCTGTTGGCATTGCTCGCCGGAACGGCAAGCGCCCAGGGTCCACTCTCCCGAAACCTCGTTTACACCCAGACCAACAATCCGAACGGGAACGCGATCCTTGCCTACACCAGGGGAGTGGACGGCAAGCTGACGCCGCTTCCGAGCGGCCCGTTCCCAACAGGCGGGCTGGGTCTGACGTCGACCTTCGCCCTGGGACCCTTTGATTCGGATCAAGAGGTCATCCTCGACCAGACGGGACAGCGACTCTTTACCGTGAATGGCGGCTCGAATTCCATCTCGGTCTTCGACGTGATGTCCGACGGCTCCTTGAAAGCCGTCGTCGGCTCGCCGTTTTCCTCGGGAGGGTCGGGGCCTGTGAGCATCGGGTTGATCGACGACATCCTGTGCGTTGTGAACCAAAACGAGGACCCGGGACACGAGGGCTCGGGCACGCCCAATTACGCGACCTTTCACGTCGCGTCCAACGGCAGGTTGAGCCCCAGGCCCCGGTCGGTCTATCCGGTTGAAATCGGTTCGTCACCCTCGCAGGCGCTGACCGTCGCTCCCGACCGCCTTGTTTTTGGCGCGGATTTCCTGGGAGGTATCTTGCGATCGTTCCGCGTGGGTGAGGGTGGCAGGCTCGTCCGGGCCGCCGCCATGCCACTGCCGGCGTCGATCTTCGCCGGAGCGGGTGCTCCACCCTTTCCGCTGGGGCTGGCGGCGCATCCCTCTCGGAATCTTCTCTACGTGGGCTTTGTCACCATCAACGAGATCGGAGTCTACGAATACAGCGACTCGGGAGCGTTTCGATTCGTGGCAAGCGCCCCCGATTCGGGCAAGGCGGTCTGCTGGCTGAGGACCAACCACGACGGAGGCCGGCTCTACGCCAGCAACACCGCCGACCCCAGCATCACCGTTTACGATATCCAGACCAACCCCAGGAAACCGGTCGAGATCCAGCATCTGAACTATATGAGCACCGGTGGCGGCTTTCAGCTCGAGCTCGACTCGACGGGGCGGTTCTTGCATGTCGTGACCCAGCAATCCGCGCCGACCTCGGACGCGAGCGCGAACGCGATTCACGTTTTCAGTATTGCCGGCGATGGTCGGCTGACTGAGGTTCCCTCGTCGCCGACCCTTCTGCCCGTGCCGAGTGGTACCCGTCCCCAGGGAATCGCCGCGTTGTAAGCGAATCGGTTTCGCCGGCGACCCCTGTCGCGAGTCAGTGGGTCGCCGGCTTGGCGTTAGGGACCTTGTCGGGCGTGGGTCGATCAAGAAAGCCCTGGCCCCCGAGCCAGGTCTCGCAGAGCTTGGGCCAGGCCTGGAACGAGGGCTCGGGGCCGATGCCATGTTGTTTCGAGCCGCTTCCCAGGCCCAGGCCGTGGTTTCCGCGCTCGAAGAGATGGAGCTCGACCGGCACCCTGGCTTTTCGCAGCGCGAGAGCGAACAGGATGCTATTCTCGGCCGGCACGCCCCGGTCTTGGTTGGTGTGGGCGAGGAAGGTCGGGGGCGTGTCCTTCGAGACCCTGAGCTCGTTCGAGAGGTCCTCGATCAGGTGCCGTTCCGGCTTTTCACCGAGCAGATTGCGGACGGAGCCGCCATGGCCGAATTCGGTGGAGATGGCGATCACGGGATAGACGAGGATCAGCCGGTCGGGTCGGCAGCTCTCGCGATCGATAGGGTCCGCGGAGTGGGGGTTGCCCTTATCGAAATGGGTGCCGATGGTCGAGGCCAGATGGCCGCCGGCCGAAAAGCCCATGACGGCGACCCGCTTGGGATCCAGGTGCCACCCGCCGGCCTGGGCGCGGACGGTGCGAACCGCGCGCTGAACGTCGTGCAGCATCGCCGGATGGTGATAGCGTGGGCCCAGGCGATACTTGAGGACGAACGCCGAGAGTCCGAGCGAATTGAGCCATTCGGCGACTTGCTTTCCCTCGTGGTCGTCCGCCAGCATGCCATAACCGCCGCCAGGGCAGACCACCACGGATGCGCCGGTGGCCTTATCCGCGGGGGCGGGCCAGGCCGTCATGCTCGGGACATCGCGGTTGGGGTCCGAGCCCTTGGCACCAGGAGCACCCGAGGGCCACAGGACAATCACCGGATGCTCGGCCGAGCCTTCCTGGCCCCATCCCTGGGCACCGAGACCGACGGCCAGACCGATCCCCAGAACGAACGACAGACCAATCCGACCCTGTCGACTTGTGTGTGGACTCATCGTCGCGACGTCTCCTCGTTTCGCGGTGTCATCTCGGCCGCTATCACAACCTCGGTCTCAGTCTGACCGACCCCACGGCTCGCGTCAAAGGGGGGTATCCACGAATCGCGGGAACCGCCGTGAGCCGTGGGCGGGAACAACGCGGACCTGAGATCGGCGGCCTGGTGTCAATTCGAGCGCCCGACTGCCAAAAAGACAGTCCGGGAATGGGGGGAGGGATTTCGCTGTTTCCACAATCTCTTTTTGGAAAAGACTTTAGAGCTAATTGGCGGCGTGGTATCCGAGTTGCATCTGTCTTGGTGATTCAAAGAGTGATTTCGTCGCCTGACAGGGCGTGAATCACGTGGACGGGCAGGCGAGATCACAAGAGCGGTAACGGGACATCGAGAAGGAGACCCAACGTGGCGAAGATTTTGGCCTATGACGACGAGGCCCGCCAGAAATTGGCGACGGGAGTGTCGAAGCTGGCGCGGGCCGTTCGCTCGACACTGGGTCCGCGCGGGCGGAACGCGGTGATTGACAAGGGGTGGGGGAGCCCGACGGTCACGAAGGACGGGGTAACGGTGGCCGAGGAGATCGAGCTTACCGATCCCTATGAGAACATGGGTGCCCAGCTTGTGAAGGAAGCGGCGTCGAAGACGTCGAACACGGCGGGCGACGGCACGACGACCGCGACGGTGCTGGCCGAGGCGATTTACAAGGAAGGCCTTAAGGGCCTGGCCGCCGGGGCGGACGCGATGTCGCTCAAGCGGGGCATCGACCTGGCCGTCACGGCGATGGTCGAGCACATCAAGTCCCAGTCGCGCAAGGTTTCGGGCAAGAAAGAGATCACCGAGGTCGCGTCGATCGCCGCCAACAACGACCGCTCGGTCGGTGAAAAGCTGGCGGACGCCTTTGAGAAGGTCGGCACCGACGGCGTGATCACGGTCGAGGAAGGGAAGGGGTTCGAGACCACGGTCGACGTGGTCGAGGGCATGCAATTCGACCGCGGCTATCTGAGCCCACACTTTGTCACCGACGCGGACCGGATGGAAGTCGTCCTTGAGGACGTCTATGTGCTGATTCACGAGGAAAAAGTCAGCTCGCCGACCAAGCTGATCCCGCTTCTCGAGAAGATGGCCAAGGCGAACAAGCCGCTCTTGATCATCGCCGAGGACATCGAGGGGGAGGCGCTTGCGACCCTGGTCGTGAACAAGCTTCGGGGCATTCTGAAGGTCGCCGCGGTGAAAGCGCCTGGCTATGGCGACCGCCGCAAGGCGATGCTGGGCGACATCGCCGTCGTGACCGGCGGCAAGGCGATCTTCAAGGATCTGGGTATCGACCTGGAGAGCATCCAGCTCACCGACCTGGGCCGGGCCAAGAAGATCACGATCGACAGCGAGAACACCACGATTGTCGAGGGTTCCGGCTCGAGCGCGGATATCAAGGGGCGGGCCGAAATGATCCGCCGCGAGATTGAGTCGACCGACAGCGAATACGATCGTGAGAAGCTCCAGGAACGGTTGGCCAAGCTCGCCGGCGGCATCGCCCAGATCAACGTGGGCGCGGCCACCGAAACCGAAATGAAGGAGCGCAAGGCCCTGGTCGAGGACGCCCTGCACGCGACCCGAGCGGCCATTGAGGAAGGCGTCGTCCCTGGTGGCGGAACCGCCCTCATCCGCGCCGCCGCCGCCTGCTCGCTGAAGCTCACCGGAGACGAGGCCATGGGCGCTGAGATCGTCAAGCGCGCCGCCGAGCAAGATCGGA
>JAKBAP010000309.1 GCA_021808995.1 Planctomycetota bacterium
AGCCATGACCATGACGACGTTGAATCTGGCGATGTCGCGCGGGTCGAGGTTATTGGCGTGGTGGATGTTGGCGGCGATCGTGTCCGGATGGCCGGCGCTGGTCAAGGCGCGGTCCCTCACGTCCCAGGAGAGCCCCGGTGACCAAGCCGACGGCCTACCCCTTGAGCTCAAGGCCGCTTGGAAACAGGCCCAGCAAGCCGCCGAGAAGGGTGACTGGCGGGTCGCCGATCAGGCCGTCGCCTCCCTTTTAGCGCAAGTCCCCTTTTATAAGCCCGCGCGGATTCTGAAAGGCGTGGCGATGACCAACCTGGGACGAGCCGCCGAGGGACGAGGGCTCATCGACGACGCCCTGGGCGCAAACCCCTCGCCCGAGGATCTAGTCGCGGTCGGAAGGATGCTCAAGGAAGACACGGAACCGGCCGGAGACCGAAATTACGGCGGACAGCGGATCTATCTGAACCGCGCCTTTCAGCGCGCCAAGATCCAAGGCTACGAGTATTCGGACGATCCCGAAAAGCTATCGGCGATGGCTGGGCTCGGCCTTCTGTTACATTTCGAGACTGAGTTCCGCCTGGCCGTCGGGCGACTGGTCGAGCGGTTCCCAAACCGAGCGGACACACACTTTTACCGGGGCGTCATGGCGGTCGGCGACCGAGATTGGATCACCGCCGATGACGAGCTCCACGGAGCGCTCGAACTCGGCGTCCCCCGCGAAGCCGTCGAGAGCATGCTCTCCCAGGGAGTCTCCAAATACGCCATGATCTGGCGGTCCATCCATCTCCTCCCTTGGGTGGCCCTGGCGTGGGTCCTTGGGCTCGGGCTCCTCTTCATCACCGGCAAGGTCCTCTCGGCGGCCACGCTTCGTTCCGTCCAGACCGCCGATCCCAATCTGGCCGTCACTCCCAACCAGCGAGTCATCCGACGGATTTACCGAGTGGTCGTCAATCTCACTGGAATGTATTATTATGTTTCTATTCCATTTGTCATCGCGCTCGCGCTGGCCGTGACCGTTGGGTCCGTGTATGGGGTTTTCCAGCTTCCCCGCGTCCCGGTCAAGGCACTCATCATCATCTTTTGTTTCGCGTGCGCGATGGGAATGATGATCTGGTCTTGCATTCGTTCGTTGTTTGTTCGGATCCAGCGGGAGGATCCGGGTCGGGAGATCTCGGAGGCCGAGGCACCTGGTCTCTGGGCGCTGGCGAGAGAGGTCGCGGACGAGGTGGGGACGCGACCCGTCGACGTCATTTACCTGACGCACGGCTGTGAGATGGCGGTGTTTGAGCGCGGTCGCGCCGGCGATCGAGCGCGTGACCAGGCCAGCCGCTCCCTGATCATCGGCTTGGGCGTGGTGGAAGGTTTCGGACTGGATGCGTTTCGTGCGGTCTTGGCCCATGAGTACGGCCATTTCCTCCATCGCGACACGGCCGGGGGGGACGTCGCCCTGCGGGTGAACGTGACGATGGGCCATTTCGCGATGTCGATGATTCAGCAAGGGAACGCCCAGTGGTGGAACGTGGGCTGGCAATTCGTGCGGTTCTATCACTGGATTTTCCAGCGGATCACCCATGGCGCGTCCCGGCTCCAGGAAATCAACGCCGACAGGGTCGCGGCTCGGGCGTACGGCAAGGGGGCCTTCGAGGCCGGTCTGCGGCATGTGATCCGCCGCGATGTCGCCCTTCATTTCGAGCAGGCGCTATCGTTCCAGAGGGTGGGGAAGATCGACGAGCCCGATTGGAGGTTGCTCGGAGCGAAGGCTGGCGGGAACGAGGTCGAATCCGCCCCCGAGGGGCTCGCCGCGCGGGCGGGCGCGTTCCTGACCGAGCCAATCTTGCCGGGCACGAGTTACGTTCGCGCCGACGTCCGCCGTCAGATCGAGACTCAGGTCGACCAGATCTGGTCCGCGCCTACCACCGAGGACGACACCCATCCCAGCCCCGTCGATCGAGTCGAGCTCCTGGAGCGATTGCGAATCGAGCGTGAAGAACGCGACGAACCACCTCGATCGAGGAGCGCCGCCGAGCTGACGCTCGCCGACCTTTTCGCCGATCCTGGACGATTACGCGGGGAGCACGCCCAAGCAAAGGCCGAGGCCTTGCGGACCCAGAACGAGGCCCACCGCGCGTTTCACCTGGATCTGCTGAAACAGCTCAACGATTTCATTACCAAAAACCCGACCCAGCACGACTCGGTACGCGATCGGGCTTCGATCTTCATGCAAATCGAGGACTATCCGGCCGCGATCACGAGTTTCACCGAGGCGATCAGGCGTGGGGCGGCCGAGAAAGGACTCTGCCATTACGGCCGAGGGGTCGCCCAGCTCGAGCTGGGCCGGTTAGAGGACGCGGCGGCCGACTTTCGCGAGGCGATGCGGCTCGATCCCAAGCTTGAGTCCGAGACCGCCGACGGCCGGCTCGACCTGGGCCTGGCGCTCCTCCGCGGTGGCCGGCCCCGAGAGGCGATCCCTGAGTTGGCCCGAGCCGCCGAGCTCGAGCCAGATCGCCTGGCGATCGTGCTTCGTCTGGCCGAGGCCCACATCGCCGGCGGCGATCCCGAAAAGGCCGCCGCCAGCTACAAGGCCGCCCTCCGCGTCGATCCCCGCTGTGCCGAGGCCCTCGCGGGGAGATCGGTCATTCGCAAAGGCCAGCGCAAACTCGCGGAATCGATCGCCGACGCGCGAGCCGCCCTCGACATCGAACCGATCCTGCGGACCACCTGCCCGATTCTCTCGGATCTGGCGGCTTTCGAGTCCCTCGACCCCCAGCCGAAACCCGCCCGATCCCGAACGTGACACGGCGAATCGACAAGGGACCCGGCGATGCCAAGGGCGCGAAACATGATCATCCACCACGGCGTGGGATCGTCGCCCCCCGGACAACGACCAGTCTTCCCGTACCATCTGGCTTAGTCCAGGCTCACCACGACGCGGGCGAGTTCGTGGGGGACTAGGTCGACCAGGACGGCATCGTAATCGACCTTGAGCTCGATCATGATCTCGCCCTGAAAATCGACCTGGCGAGCGCGCCGGGGGTTTTTGAAGAGTCTCAGACGACAGCGGGCGGCTCGGCCGGTGGTTTCCAGGAGATGAAACGCCAGGCCTGGTCCTTCGTCGTCGATCGATTCGAGATACTCCAGCCGCGTGATCACGATCGCGGGGTTGTCGATGCGAACCAGCCAGCCGCTCGCCGCGGACGGCGGCGGCCCCAGATCACTGGCGACGACCACGGCGGGTGTCAGCAGGTCAAGGGCGGCCTGGACGGGGTGCTCAAGCTCAAGAGCGATCCCCAGGCGAAACAGACGCTCCGATTCACGCCCAGCGATCAGGATCGTATCCAGCATCCGCGGATTGTGACGACGATGAAAGGGCAGGCCAGCCGTCAAGAGCGCTGTCCGCTCCTTGCGGGTGGAGATATCGAGCCCCTCCGCGGACTCCGGGCGGTCAAGCTCGGTGAGCTCGATCGAGCCCATCACCAGCCGCCGCAACATCGCGTCCGGGTCGGGCCACGCCCACCGACAGCCGAGATACAACCCCCAGGGATCGGCCTTGGCCATGCGCTCCACGAAAGCGCCGTCAAGGTCGGAAAGCTCAATCTCGACCTCCAGGATCGGCCGGCCCGTCCAGAGCCGACAGCGTTGGCGAAACGAGGCCAATCGTACGTTATTGGTCGGGTCGATGAGGGCACCGGTCGCCGTCGCCTGGGCCAGGGCGGGGCCCGCGTAATCAAGCTCGAATCGCTCACGGACCATCCGCGATCCGACCGGCGTCCCCTTCGAATCGACCAGGCCATGAACGACGAGCTGCTGCCCCAATCGGTTACTCTTTTCCGCCGGGCCAAACAGCCCGCGCAGCCCCCCTGTCGCCTGGTCAATTTCCACGGATACAAATTCGTTGCTCAAACGCCGATCCTCGGCCTTGGCCCGTCGGGCCGCGTCCAGGCCTGCCGAGCCGGTTCGCCGTGGGATCCAGACGAAACCCATCGGGGGCGTTTCGACGATGGCGACCGCTCCCTCCTCGGTGAGCTGAACCGCGCGAAGCGGACCCTCGGCGGCCAGACCCGCGCTTGCGTCTGGTAGGACGACCGCGAGCTTTCGGGGGACCGAGAGGGTGTTCACGACCAGCCAGCCGGAGTGATCGGCTTGATCGGTGGCCAGGGCTCGACCCAGTACCCCCGCGGCGAGCGATTGACCGGCCGATTCGGTCGCTCGATCGAGCTCGGCCGTGGCTTGCCGATCGAGCTCGATTTGCTCTTCGATGAGCGCGAGCGGCGTCGCCACGGCGATTGGAGGGTGGCCGAGCGATCGAGCGAGGGCCCTCGCCAAGGCGTCGGTCGCGCGGAGGGCCTCGAAGCGGGCTCGCCCCTCGTGTCGCCGCGCGATGGAACTGATCGGCCCCGCTTGACCCGCGATGGCGGCCTGGGCGAGGTAAGGGGATTTATAGTAATTGGCGTCGCGGCGAAACGATTCATAGGGTCGATCGGTGTTCTGGAAGTAATCGCCCAGGGTCATGAATCGTCCCAGGACAGGCGAGTAAGCGGCCGATCGTCTGAGGTCGGCGTAAGCGGGGGCGACCGGTCGTGGCCAGTGGACCAGGGGAAGGGTTGCGACGTGGTCGTCCTTCATGGTGGCCGCGAGTCGGGCGGGGAGCCGCCAAAGCGCCGACGGCCGATCCGCGGCCAGGGGTGGACGCATGAGGCTCTCGAGCGCGGCCCCGTCTCGTCCTTCCCACATCCGCTTGGCCTCGGGAGGCACCGGAAACACTCCCGAGTCAAACCCCAGATGAAGCGCGTACCTTAGCCCAAACCGCTTGGCGATCTGTGGGACCAGAGGGTGAAGACCAAACCGCCGCCGGGCGAAGGTTTCAACACCGCGATCGTCGAGCAGGCCGCGATAGACCTGGTCTCCCTTGGCGAATCGCCAGATCAGCGACTCCACCGGGAGCAGGGAATCGGTCGACTCGTCATAGCTTCCGCCGGCGACGTCGGCCCAGCCGTCGGCGATCGCTTTCACTAGTAAGCCCAGGCGCTCGGGATCGCGCCTGGCGAGACTCTCGATCGCGTTCGCCTGCGCGATGAAGCTGATCGGCACGGGCGATTCGAGCGGGTCGGCGAGGGTTCCCGGGGGCGACTCCGGATCGATCAGGCAGAGATCGAGTAAGTACGCATCGACGGGATAAAACCGCTCGCGCGCCTGGGTCAGGATTTCGAACCCCGCCCGCAGCCGATTCACGGCCGCGCTCGAATCGCCGACGACCCATGAGCGAGCGCCCGCGAGGATTTCGCGGGCGAGGCTATCGTAATCGATGGTGTCGGCGTGGCCCATCGCGGCGGTGAGTTCTCGAAGCATCCAGCACGTCGTCCCGAGGGCCATGAAATCGCGCGCGGCCTCGGACTGTTCCTGGTTTTCGACAGCGGGAGCGCCCAAGTTGGCCCCGATTGTCTCGTGAATCACGCGAACCAGGGCGTCGCGATCGGGGCCGGCCTCAAGGAGGATCGCTCCAAGATCCGCCGCGCTCGTCTGGTATCCCGATGGGATTTGATCCCGGACCGAGCCAGGCAGGACGCGGATTTCGCGGGCACCCGGCGGCGAGGGGGCGGCGAGATCCTCGACCCGCGGCAATTCCGCGACAACCGCCAGGAGCGAAGGATGCCAGATGGCCGAGACGGCGAGCCAGACCTCAAGCGCGAGCGCGTCGCTCGCGCTCTCGGGGGGCGATTGGCCGTCAAAGGGCGCCAGCGCGATCAGGCGAAAGGGGGTGGTTTCGGGCTCCGAGGAATCGGTGTCGCTGGCCATCGATCACGCCCCCAGGGCTGACTTGAGGGCGAGGAGCTCCGTGCGGGTCGCATCAAAGGCGGCCTTGAGGTCGTCGAGCTCGGATCGGAGCGTGTTGAGCTCGCCACGAAGGGCCTCGAGCTCGGCCGAGTGGTCGACGGTCGACCTGGATCTCGCGTCATGCTCGTTGGTGAGCGAGTCCTCGGCCGCGAATCGGGCGGCGGCGGACTGGCGGATCTTGGCGAGCTCGTCGGGGGGGTAAAACCCATGGGCGACGACCACGCCCCGCTTTTGACCGGGTGGCGAGAGATAATGGACGAGCCCCCGCCCGGAGAGCGCCTGAAGGATCGCCTGCAACCCCGGTAAATCGAGGGTTTTTTCCATCCGGGCCGCGCGTGCCCGCAGGTCGCCCTCGGTCTGGGGGCCGCGGAGCCAGAGCTCGGCCAGGACGGCGAGTTCGGGGCGAGAGACCTTGAGCCACTCGTAAAACTCATGCTTCCAGCGCGGGACTCTACCTCCGGCGTCAACCATAACCAGCCCGCCACGCTTCCGCAGGCCGTGAAGGATCTCCTCGGCGTCGTCCAGGTCGTAATTGACGATCGGGTCGCGGTTGGTCTTCTGGTTACAGGCCGTCATGACCGCCGACACGGTCATGGGATAATACTCGGGCGTCGTCCTCGATTTTTCGACCAGGACGCCCGCCACCCTCCGC
>JAKBAP010000310.1 GCA_021808995.1 Planctomycetota bacterium
GCCAGCGCCCGTACATCGATCATAACGATTCCCCCCTGACGAGGCGAACGATTGGGTTGACGTTTAATGAACAAATGGAACGTGTACCAGCGTATCAAATCGCATGGCTTTGTCCAGGGGTTGGTCGCCACGATCTGGACAATTCCGCGACCCAAGGGGCGAGAGCACCCTTGATGTCGACGCCGGCGTGGAGTCCACTCACGAACGGGATGGGACCGTACCAAGATCGCGATCGGTGGGACAAAAAGGGGGCATTGATGCCAGGTCGAATGAAATCCGAGCATGAACTCCAGGGGAAATCGTGGACACGACCCTGGAGGATGGTTCTCGTGGCCGCGGTATTCGCGTGCCTGGCTGGCGAGGCGCGGGCGGGGCTCGAGGTCGGCGCGTCTGTCCGCGTGATCACACCCGATCGGTTGTTACCAGTTTCTGGCGGCATGGGCGAGCCGAAACCCGCTCGCGAAAAGCGCGGCGAATTGACGGCTCGGGCCATGGTCTTTCGCAAGCAAGGGGTCACGGTGGGGGTTGTCGCGCTCGATCTCTTGGGTTTCCCCTCCGCCCTGGGCGACCGCGTCCGCGCCCGGGTCGGCCGGATCCCGGCCCACAACATCTTGATCGGCTCGACGCACACGCATAGCGCGCCCGATTGCTATGCGTTTCCCGATGGCAAGGGGGGTCACACGGGCGATCTTGAATATATGCGGCTCGTCGTTGACCGGGCGGCCGAGGCCCTCAACGAGGCCCTCGAACGGCTTCAACCGGCGACGATCAAGATCGCCGTGGGAGAGGCCATCGGTAAGATCGCCTATAATTATTACGCTCCCGACCTTTACGATCGCCGCATGGGTGTGATCCAGGCATTGGACGCCAAGGGAAAACCAATCGCGACCCTGGTCAATTACGCGATCCATCCCGAGGTCCTGGGCAACGACATCGGGATCATGAGCCCCGACCTGGTCGGCCCGCTGTGCGACGAGCTCGAGGCGAGGCAGGGGGGGATCGCCCTGTTCATGAATAGCGCGCAGGGGGGGATGGTCACGGCGGATAATCGCGATCTGGCCCAGCCCAAGGACCCCCAGCGCGGGTACTGGAACGACGCTCGTTCGTGGGAGGAATGCCTGCGAATCGGCCGCCTGATGGCCTCCGAGGCCGGGCGAATCATCAAGGACGCACCCGTTCAGTCCGACCCGTCGCTGGTCGCCGAATCGATCAACGTCCGTTTTCCCGTTGAATCACCCGCCATGTGGGCCGTCATCGAGCATTCGCCGCTTGACTATCCCCACAACGGCGATCACTCGGTGAATGCCCGGATCAACCTGGTCAATCTGGGCGACGCCCAGCTTATCACCATCCCGGGCGAGGCCCTACCCAACATCGGCTTTTACCTCAAGCGTAAAATGCGTGGCCGGCACAATTTCCTTCTTGGCCTTACCAACGAGGCGTTTGGCTACATCATGACCAAGGTGGATTTCAAGAGCTTTCCGCGCTACGATTACATTTCACGCACCTCGCTGGGCGAGATGACGGGTGAGATCCTGATCGAGCAATCCCTGTCGCTGGTGAACCGAGCGCCCGCGCCTGATCGGTGAAAGCCGGAGCCTCGGCACTCGAAAAACCGCGCTTCGATCGGCTACAATCAGTTGATTCGGGAATCGCGGTCTGGCGGAAGAGGAACCACGTTGTCGCGTGTCGGCGTGATCGTGCATGAACGGCTGGGAAACTGGGCGCGGCAACTGCGTCCGCGGCTGCCGGCCCAGCACGCGCGGGTGCGTGAGACACGCTCCTGGCCCGATCTCGAGACGGCGACCAGAGGGCTCACCGCGCCGGTGGTCGTTCTCGATCTCGACCGATTCGGCTCGGTCGGGCTGGCGCACCTGGATCGACTGATCGATCGATCGGGCGACGCCCTGGTCCTGGTGATCGACCCCACGGGCACACCTGAACGAGCCCAGATCGCCCGCGAATTGGGGGCGACTCACGTGATCACGGGCGCGGCACCTCCCACCGACGTGGCGGCCTTGATCCAGCGCTGGGTCGCCATCGCCCGCGATCGAATCGAGCGCGGAGGCTGGCATCGCCCCATCGAGGCCGACCCTCGCCGCGAGCCCTGGGCTTGGCTCGCCGAGTTCGGCGTCGACCCCGCTCCCGGCGAGCCCTCGGTCCCTCGAAAAACCCGATCCAGCGCCAGAGTCCACGAACCCTCACCGACCACGACTCCCTCCTCGCGGCCCGAATCCGCGACTTGAACCAGGAACCACGCACCATGGCCACGAGCCTGACCGAACGCGATGTTTTGAACGCCCTCAAAGGGGTTAAGGACCCCGATCTCGGCCGGGACCTAGTCGACCTGGGAATGATCAAGGACGTGCGGATCAGCGAGGGCTCGGTCGCCCTGGTCGTCAATCTGACCACCCCCGCGTGCCCCCTCAAGGCCAAGATCGAGCACGACGTCCGAACCGCCCTCGAGGCCCGTCTACCCGCCGGGCTCACGATTCAGATCTCGATGACCGCCGACGTCCGGGGCAAGGGGGTCTCCGAAAGCGGCGACATCCCCGGGGTCAAGAACGTGATCGCGGTCGGCTCCGGCAAGGGGGGCGTCGGCAAATCGACCATGGCCGCCTTGATCGCGCACGGACTGAAATCATACGGTTCCAAGGTCGGTCTCATGGACGCCGATGTCTACGGTCCCTCGGTTCCCCACCTGGTCGGCGCGACCGGGCGGCCGATGGCGATCGGCGACCGGATCCAGCCCATCGAGACCGCGGGACTCAAGCTCATGTCGATGGGCTTCCTGCTCGAGCCCGATCGCGCGGTCGTCATGCGCGGGCCAATGCTCCACGGGATCATGAATCAATTCCTTCGCCAGGTCGAATGGGGGGCTCTCGATTATCTCGTGATCGACCTTCCCCCAGGCACGGGCGACGTCCCCTTGACCCTGGCGCAGGCGCTGCCACTCACCGGGGCGGTCGTCGTTTGCACGCCTCAGGAAGTCGCCCTTCTCGACGCCAGCCGCGCCATCGCCATGTTTCGCCAGCTCAAGGTGCCAGTGCTCGGCATGATTGAAAATATGTCATTTTTTGATGTACTCGCCTATCTTCGCGAGCGTGGAGGGCCCGAGGCCAGGAAGCTCGCCGCGAGCCGGGCGTCGTTTGACGAGCCTGGCGACGAGCGGGTTTATCTCTTTGGCCGTGGTGGCGCCAGGCGCAAGGCCGAGCAGCTCGGCGTCCCCTTTCTGGGAGAGGTCCCCTTGAATATCGGCGTCCGGGAGGACGGCGACCTGGGCAAGATCGACCATGTGTTTGACGCGAGCTCTCCGTCTCGCCCGTACATGCTGGCGATCGTCGAGCAGCTCGCCGCTCAGATCAGCATCCAGAACATCAAGACGCCCAAGATGCCCAAGCTCGAGGTCATCGCCTGAATCAAGATGGGCGTCGCGCGACGGCCCGTGGTTGTCGTGAATCGACCCGCTCAGCCCCTCCGCAGAGCGCGGCCCGGGGTCGCCCCCGTCGGCTCGCCGTTCTCGAGGACGAGCGCCCCATTTACGAACACGTGATCCACCCCCTCCGCCAGGGCGCGACCCGTTTCGTAGGTCGCCCGGTCGATCACGGTTCCAGGATCGAACACGACGACGTCGGCCGCGTAGCCCACGCGCAGGAGGCCGCGATCGGTGAGCCGAAACCGCCGCGCGGCATGGCTCGAAAGATGGGCGACCGCCTCGGCCCAGGTATAGTCGCCTAGCTCCCGCGTGTGCCGCCCCAGATACCTCGCGAACGAACCCCAGCCGCGCGGGTGCGGCCGACCACCCCGAAAAATCCCGTCGGACCCCGCCATGTGCGCGGGATGCCGCAAGATCGCCCGCACGTCGGCCTCGGTCCGATCCGAACCGCGATGCACGATCACCCCAACCTCAAGGGCACAGCTCGTCAGGATCTCGAGGACGAATTCACCCGGCTCGATTCCCTCTTGAGCGGCCGCCTCGTTGATCGAAAGTCCCTCGGACCAGGTCCAATCTGGATTCACGGCCGACGCGATCACCAGCCGGTCGAGAGGGTAGGGGAGCTGCTTCGTGAACCACTCCGACATCAGCCGGCCACGCGTCCCTTTCTCGCCGAGCCGCTCAAGCGTCGCCGCCACGCCCCCTTCTTGTGCCCAAGGGGGCAGGGCGAGCATGCCCAGGATCGAGTTACCGGCAAGGTAAGGATAGGAATCATAGGTGACATCGAGATCGAGCGTTCGCGCCTGGTCGATCAGCGGGAGCAATAAATCGGCCGGCCCGTTGTAATGTGAGATATGCGCGGGCACACCGCTCAGCCGGGCGATGTCCCTGACCTCGTCCATCGCCGCGGGGGCTTGCATGCCGTACCCGCGCATGTGGGTCACGTAGACCCCATTTTCTTCCGCGACCAGCTCGCAGAGGGCCGTCAACTCGCGAAGGTCGGCGTAACGGCTGGGGATGTAATCAAGCCCCGACGACAGCCCGACGGCCCCGGACGCCATTCCGTCCCTTACCAACTTTCGCATGGCCGCGATCGCATCGTCCGAGGCTGGGCCCGGGTCCAGGCCCATGACCTCCATTCGCACGTTTCCGTTGGGAATCAGATACGCGACATTCAGCGCGGTCCGGCGGTCGAGCTCGGCGAGATACTCATCGATGGTGCTCCAGGAGTACGAGAGCCCCGGCGGGTTGCCGTTGAATCCCGAGGTATAAACGCGCATATAATCAAGCGTGGCCCGTGACGCCGGCGCGAACGAGCTGCCGTCCTGACCGATGATATAGGTGGTGACCCCCTGGCGCAGGGCGGGAAGATGGATGGGATCGGCCAGGAGCATGAGGTCGCCGTGGACGTGGGCATCGATGAATCCGGGGACGACGTATCGTCCACGGGCGTCGATGATGAGGGCGGCCTGGGCCTCATCAAGCCGGCCGACCTCGGCGATCAGCGTATCGAGCAACGCCACGTCGGCCCTGTAGGGAAGGCAGCCCGAGCCATCGACGACCCAGCCTCCCTTGATGATCACGTCGAAATTCATGACTCGCTGCTTTCGGCTCTCGATTGGCGGGGACATCTGGGCGATCACGCGGTGTTGGGGAGGGAAGCGGCCAGGCGGGCTGTCGCGTCGGCTCTCCAATCGATACGATAATCTCGACGGTTGGCTGGAGTCCACGATCTCGCATGGATTCAAGAGTTCCCGAGCGGGGGAGGAATCGTTCAGGCCGCTCTTGAGTGTTGTTCCAAGGAGCGTTGGCGATCGGGTCACTAACGTGGGAGCTCGATCATGCCCCTGGCCAGAACTTCGGAACGCCTCTTGCTTGGTCCCGGTGATGTCACGCCGAGCCATGACGATCTCGAGGTCATCGGCGTCTTCAACCCTGGCGCGGCGATCATCGCCGGCGAGGTCGTCTTGCTCGCCCGAGTGGCCGAGCGCCCTCGCGAGCGCAGGCCCGGATTCACTCCCTTGCCGCGCTGGACCGCCGGGGAGGGAATCACCATCGACTGGGTCGCCGACGAACGGCTCGACAAGACCGACCCGCGCGTGGTCAAGCGGGTCTCGAATGGCCAGACGCGGCTGACCTTTGTCTCGCACTTGCGAGTGGTGAGGCTTGGCGACGGCTCGGCCGTCCGCGAGGTTTCGAGCACGCGGCTCGACCCCGAATCGGACGGGGAGGAATACGGCCTTGAGGACCCGCGGATCACGGTTCTCGACGGACGTTATCGCATCACTTACGTGGCGGTCTCGTGCCATGGGGTGACGACAGCGCTGGCCTCGACTGGCGATTTCCAGCGGTTCGAGCGCCATGGAGTCATCCTTGGCCCCGACAACAAGGACGTCGTGTTGTTTCCCGAGCGGATCAAGGGCGATTACGTGGTCATCCATCGCCCGAGTTCGCCAGCGGGTTTCCACCGACCGGAGATGTGGCTCGCGCGTTCGCCCGACCTGATCCACTGGGGCCGGCACGAGCCGCTTTACGGCGGCCAGGCTGACTGGGAAGCCGATCGCGTCGGGGCGGGCCCACCGCCGGTGCGAACGCCCGAGGGTTGGTTGCTGATCTATCACGCCAGCAGCCGACCCAAGCCCGGCCAGCGCGTGGGGGTCTATTCCGTGGGAGCGCTCTTGCTCGACCTGGAAAACCCCGCCCACGTGTTGAAACGGACCGTCGAGCCGATCCTGGTCCCGACCTCGGACCACGAAACCCGCGGATTCGTCGCGGGCGTCGTGTTCCCGACGGGGCTGATCGAGCGCGGGCCGACGATCATGCTGTTTTCAGGGGCGGCCGATGAACGCACCACCGTGCTCGAGCTCGATCGCGACGACATCCTGAACGCGATGTCATGATTGCCTGGACCGTTCCTACCCGCCGGGTTGCATGGCGTGCTCGATCGCGGTGGCCAGAGCGCTTGGGCGCTGGCTGCCGATCAAGAGGCGAGATCCGTCGATCATGGTGATGCGAACCCCTTGATTGCCCCGCGCGAAA
>JAKBAP010000311.1 GCA_021808995.1 Planctomycetota bacterium
GATGTCGACCACCGTCTGGCCGTCCGCGACGGTCGTGAAGATGTCGGTTCGCTTGGCGGGAAGCGGTGTGTTTCGCACGATGATGGGGGAGAGGCCGTGGGTCGAGGGGACACCATTCAAGATTCCGAGTGTCTCGATCCCGATTGTGTGGGGTGTGATATCGACCAGGACCGGTCCGACGTCGACACCAGCGATCAGGCATCCTTGAACGGCAGCGCCCATGGCGACGGCCAGGTCGGGCTCAATCTCGGCATGAACCGGCCAGCCCAGTCGCTCCTGGGAGGAGGCGATGCACGAGGGGCGTTCGGGTCGCTCCGCCGACCAGGACGACTTTATCGAGGTGGCTCGCGAGGAGCTTGGCGTCGCTAAGCGACAGGTCCAGGCAAGTGAGCGTCCTCGCCAGGAGTGGCTCGATCAGCTCCTCGGCGCGCTCAAGCCGAGCCTGGATCAGGCTGTAACCTTCGATCAGCGCGTCGAATAATGGCCGTCGCGCGACCGGGCCGTGCCGACGGACAAGCTCGACGACAGCCTGATGATAGGCCCGAGTCCTCCGGCGGCGAAACCATGACAGGCTCGCGTGGAGGTCATTGAGCGCGTCGACGAGCTCGATTTGGGCCTGGTCGATGATGCGATGGCTTGCTTTGTCGAGCTCGGCTCGTCCGCGATCGAGCGCCTCGGCGAGGTCGGCGAGCGCCTCCACCATCGGCTTGACCGCACCCCAGGCCGCTTGGGTCTCGCGAGGCTCGACGGCCCGGAAGTGCTCAATCGCCTGGCGAAACGTTTGTATGCAATCCTGTGAATCTCACTGGATTCGTGCCTGATCTTCAATCGCCCCGAAAAGCGAGCCAGTTTCGTATGAAATCAAAGAGTCCTTTCCTCCCACCCAATACAATCGACCTCGAGCGCCGTCGTGGAGCCCACGGGGAAAGACCAATATGCGTCGACATTACCAGTCGGCGACGAACCGCTCAGCCCGGAATGAGCAAGGGACTTTTCAGGCATCGTGACTCGAGTTACCCTCCCAACCCCCGATGAAGCCGGATTCTTGACCAGGCGAATAAGCGCGGTCAAGAACCGTGGTGAAGCCAACCCCAAGCCAGCCGGTTGCCGGAGGACGCATTCGTCGCGCCGGGTGCCTGGGCTTCTTCCTGGCGAGCTCGGATCACCTCCTCCAGGAGAAAGATCGGGCCGTCGGTGTCATTGTTGGGCCGGATCGGTCAAAATGGCGGGCACGCGGGCCGACCGAGCCTTGGCCGGCTCGAGACAGGAACACGATAACATGGAGACCGAAGCCAAAACCGCCCCAAACGCGACGCCGCGACTCCTTTTCGACGGAGGGACGCTGGTGGTTGTCGGTCCCCGCGCCGGCGAGACCTGCGACCTGCCCGGCGTGAAGCTCGACCCGCGGACCTCCCAGTTCCGCGCCGAGGGGGTCTGGTATCGCCCGATCGTGGAATACCTCCGCAAGAATAAGATCGCCTATGTCGACGAAGCCCGGGCCTACGACCCAACCCCTTGGAAGCTACAGGCCGCCAAGCAAGCGTTTCCCCACCAGGTCGAGGGGCTCAAGGCCTGGTGGGACGCCGGTGGCCGGGGCGTCGTCGTGCTTCCGACCGGAACCGGCAAGACCCACCTCGCCAACCTGGCCATCGAACGCGCGGGCCGGCCCACCCTGGTGGTCACCCCGACCATCGACCTCATGAACCAGTGGTACGACGAGCTCGCCCTGGCCTTTGGTGTCGAGGCGGGACTCCTGGGGGGCGGCTATTATGAAATCAAGCCCATCACCGTCACCACTTATGACTCGGCCTATCTCAACATGGACCGCGTCGGCAACCGGTTTGGCCTGATCGTTTTCGACGAATGCCACCACCTCCCCGGACCGACCTACGGCCTGGCGGCCGCGTGCGCCATCGCCCCCTATCGGCTCGGCCTCACCGCCACCCCGGAACGCGCTGATAATGCCCACCGACTCCTTGAGCAGCTCATCGGTCCCATCGTCTATCGACGCGAAATCACCCAGCTCCGGGGCGATTACCTGGCCGATTACACCGTCACCACCTTGCTCGCCCACCTGACCGAGGAGGAACGCCTGCGATACGACCGAGCCCGCGAAATCTATCGGACATTCGTCCGCGATTCGGGCATCGACATGCGAAAGCCCAACGGCTGGGCTCAGTTCCTCTATCTCGCGTTTCGCTCGCCTTATGGTCGCGAGGCCTTTAACGCCTACCGCGAACAGCGCGAACTCGCCCTGGCCGCCCCGGCCAAGCTGAATCTGCTCGCCAGGCTGCTCGACCGCCATAATGGCGATCGTGTATTGATTTTCACACATGATAATGCAACGGTTTACACGATCTCGCGTCGATTCCTGGTTCCCGTGATCACGCATCAGACCAAGACCAAGGAACGGCGCGACATCTTGCTCAAGTTCAATTCGGGCTTGTATCCGGTGGTGGCGACGTCGCGGGTCCTGAACGAGGGGGTCAACGTGCCCGAGGCCAACGTGGCGGTGGTCCTATCGGGTTCGGGCTCGGTTCGCGAGCACGTCCAGCGGCTCGGCCGGGTGTTGCGGAAGTCGGGTGATAAAGAGGCCGTTCTGTACGAGGTGATCACGCAGGGGACCGTCGAGGAGTTCACCTCGAACCGCCGCCGCAAGCACGATGCCTACGACGGCGCTCCGGAATAGCATCGAGACCGTGGCCGCGAGATCGATCGAGAGGGCGAGAGCGAATGCTGACGGGCGACTTGGTGCGAGTCAAGACGGTGAAGCAGAGGGTGGTCCCGCTGTATATCGACCGCGAGCATCCCCACTGGCGGGAGACGGCGGAGAGCTTACTGCTGTTGTTTCGCGAGGGGGTGGGTCATACGCGGGGGCGGATCGAGGAAGAGATCGACACTCTCTTTGGCGAGGGGGGGAAGGCGACTCAGGTCTATCGAGGGCTGGCGAAGGTCCTTGAGGACCGCTCGGAATTCGAGGTCGTCGCCGAGATCCCCCCCGAGGTGATCCGCGAACGCGTCTTCACCGCCGCGGCCGACGAGCGCCGACGGATCCACGAGCAGGCTGAGAGGGAACGCAGACCCCCCTTCGACCGCGACCGCGTGCTCGCCGCCGTGGCCGCCGAGCTCAAGCTCGAGCCCGACGCCCTCATGACCGGCCTCTTCGCCGACCTCCGCGACGAGAACCGGCTGCTCCGTTTCGACGACATGACGGCGACCCAGCTCGTCGATCGCTACAATGTCGCCCTGGCCCAGTCGGTCCTGCTGCGGGCGGTCCGGATCGAGGTCGAAGTCCGCGGAGAGCGGCCGGCGCGCTATCGCCAGCTCTTTCGCTGGCTCAAATTCCACCGACTGATCCATAAGGTCGAAGGGAGCATGGGGGAGGGTTACGTCTTCCAGATCGACGGACCCCTGAGCCTCTTTTCCGCCACCACGAAATATGGCATGCAAGTCGCCCACTTCCTCCCCGCGCTGCTCTTGTGCGACAACTTTCGGCTCTCGGCCGAGCTCCGATTCGGACCGAAGCGCGAGCCGCGGAGCTTTGAGCTCGCATCGCGCGATGGATTGGTCTCGCACAAGGCCGACCAGGGCGTCTACACACCGGCCGAGCTGACGGCGTTCGTTGAGCGGTTTCGCCAGGTCGCGCCCGCGTGGGAGCTCAAGGAAACCAGCGAAATCATCGAGCTCGGCCGCGAGGGGGTCTGGGTGCCCGACTATCACCTCATCCACCGAGCCAGCGGCGTCGACGTGTTCCTGGAGGTGCTCGGCTTCTGGAACCGATCGAGCCTGGAACGGATCACCCGGCTCTTGCCCCGACATGGACCGCCGCGGTACATCCTGGCGATCTCCGAACGCATGAAAGTCGACGAGGAGGCCCTGGGCGAGCTCACCGGCCCGATCCTCCGTTTCAAGGAAATCCCCAACGCCGCCGAGCTAGCCGCTCTGCTGGAAACCTTCACGACTCAGCCCAAAAGTCCGCCACTCTTTTCTTGATTTCCTGGAGCCCGATCATGCCCCATCGTCCTGGTGCCTGGATCATAGCCACCTGCCTGATCTCGACCCTCGCGACAGCCGGCGCGGCCGAACCGAGCCCCTCCCGCGAAAAGCTCGCGGTTTCCGGGCTGCGAGCACCCGTCGAATTGATTCGCGACCGATTTGGTATCGTTCACATCCAGGCCGGCAATGAACACGATCTGTTCATGGCCCAGGGTTATTCGGCCGCCCGGGACCGACTGTTTCAGCTCGAGCTCTGGAGACGGCAAGCGATCGGGGCGACTTCCGAGATCCTGGGCCCAAGGGGACTCGCGCGCGACGTGGGGGCGCGATTGCTCGGATTCCGCGGCGACATGAAAAGCGAGCTTTCCCATTACCATCCCCGGGGCGCGGACATCGTGGCGGCCTTTGTCGAGGGAATCAACGCCTATATCTCCCTCACCGAGCGCGAACCTGGCCGATTGCCCATCGAATTCCAGGTGCTCGGACTCAAGCCAGGGCCATGGACCAGCGAGGTCGTCGTCTCCCGCCATAACGGACTCTTCGGCAACATCACCCACGAACTCCGCCACGCCCAGATGGTGAGCCTGATCGGGCCCGAGCGCGCTCGCGATCTCTTGAACCTTCATCCCGGCAAGCCCAGCCTGGAGCCCGAGGTCGACCTCGCGATCATCCCTCGCGACGTCCTCAATCTCTATCACGCCTATCGAGCGCCCATCACGTTCGAGCCCGAGGACGTCCAGCGCGAATTTCAGGCGAGTGCCCGCTCACGCCCGGCCACCGACCACGATTCGCCCGACGCGCTGGCGCTCGAATTCGAGGACCAGGCCGCCATGAACGGCAGCAATAACTGGGTGATCGCCCCCGAGCGGTCGTTCACCCGATCGGCCATCATGGCCAACGACCCCCACCGGACAATCGGCGTCCCGTCGCTACGATACTGGGTCCATCTGGTCGCGCCCGGTTGGAATGTGATTGGCGGCGGCGAGCCCGCCTTGCCCGGCGTCTCGATCGGCCACAACGAAAAAGGGGCCTGGGGGTTCACGATCTTTCCCATGGATCAAGAGGACCTGTTCGTCCTCGAGACCGACCCGGCCGACCCCTCGCGATATCGGGTCGAAGGGGGATGGGACAAAATGAACGAGATCGAGGAGACCATCACGGTCAAGGGACGAACTCCCGTCGTCGTGAAGCTCCAGTTTTCCCGGTTCGGTCCCGTCTTGCGGCAAGATCCCGAGCATCATCGCGCGTACGCGCTCAAGGCCGTCTGGCACGAGGTCGGAACTTCGCCCTACCTGGCCAGCTTGCGAATCGACCAGGCGTCGTCATGGGCGGAATTTCGCGAGTCGTGCACCTGGTTTCGCACTCCCGACGAAAACATGGTCTGGGCCGATGTCGATGGCCACATCGGCTGGCAGGCGGTCGGGCTCGCCCCCCAGCGTGGGAAGGGAAACGGCCTCTTGCCCCTGCCCGCCGACGCGGCCCATGCGTGGAACGGATGGGTGCCCGCCGATGCCTTGCCCACCGCGCTCGACCCCTCGAAGGGCTGGTTCGCCTCGGCGAATCAAGACAACCTGCCGCGCGGGTATCCCTTCGCCGTGGGCTACGAATGGACCGATCCCTATCGTTTTTCGCGCATCGAGGAGGTCCTGGCCCAGGGCCGCCGTGTCACCATGACCGACATGGAACGGCTGCAACAAGACTGGCTCTCGATCCCAGCCCGCTCGCTGATCGCGCTCCTGGCGACCGTGAAATTGCCCGAGGACGAGACCTCCGGGATCTTCCGCAAGCTCCTGAAATGGGACTTCGTGCTCAACCCCGACTCATCCGACGCTACCCTCTACGTGTGCTGGGAACGCAGGCTCAAGGAAGCCGTCTGGAAACTGGTCGCGCCCCCCGAGATCCGAAGGATCGTCACCTGGAAATCGTACTCCACCGAGCGGATGATCCAGACCCTCGATAGCCCCGACGGCCGATTCGGGCCAGACCCGATCGCCGGTCGCGACGCCCTCCTCCTGTCCACGCTGGTCGAGGGCCTGGGCGACGTCATCAGGTTCGGTCCCGCATCGCTCGGCCCGGATCGGCACGACTGGTTCTATGGCAACCTCAAGCACGTCAAGCTCGAGCATCCCCTCTCCGCGGCGGTCAATCCCGCGCTTCGTGCCCGGCTCGACCTCGGCCCCTTGCCACGCGGAGGCGCGGCCCATACCGTAAACAGCACCTCCGACAACGATAATCAAACCGCCGGCGCGTCGTTCCGGATCATCGCCGACACCGGCGATTGGGACCGCTCACTCGGCACCAATACCCCCGGCCAATCGGGCGACCCCGCCAGCTCCCACTATCGCGACCTGTTTCAATCCTGGAACCGAGGACGCTATTTCCCCGTGCTCTATTCGCGAGCCAAGATCGAATCCGTCGCCGAATCGATCGTCGAGCTGACGCCCTGAGCCAGCCGCCGCCAATCC
>JAKBAP010000312.1 GCA_021808995.1 Planctomycetota bacterium
AAGTCGCCGGTCTTGTAGGCGACGGTCCCCTCGTAAAAGAGGCTCCGGGCCTTGACGCCGTTGTTGGTCATCTCGGCCTGGCAACGGTCCTTCCAGTAGCGGTAGTTCATCTGGTCGGACCAGCGGGCGGTCCAGTACTTGGCATTCTCGGTGAGCTTGCTGAAGCGCTCGGGGTTGGTCGAGTCGTCGAGCCTGATCTCATCGCGGCCCACGCTACCGTCGGGGCGACGGATCTCGTTGTGCGACATATAAACGTGTTCGCCAAACTTGACCCATTCGTTCAAGGACTTGGCCCATTCGCTCTTGGCCAGCTCGCCGAAGCGGGCGGGGATGCCGTAGATGCTCATCTTTTCCAGGCCGGCCGCGTAGCGGGTCTGACCATGGGCGGGCATCGAGCGAAACGCGATGTCGTCCGGGCGCCCCTTGCGCTGAGGCGTGGGGTCGACGTACTGAATGTCCTCCGACGTGCCCGAAATCACGCGGTTCTCACCCTGATCCACCAGGGCGACGGCCCGGCTGAACCAGCCATAGCCCAGCTTGAAATTATCATCCCCCACCACCGACTGCCCGCTCTCGGGGTCGACGTAGGTCTTGAATGACTCATCCTCGTCGTCCCGAAACAGCCGCCGCAAGATGATCGCCTCGTCGGCGAAACCGATCTTGTGATAGTAAAACCAGGCGGTGTCCCAGAGCAGGTCGGGAGAATGCTGATTCTTCCGGACCCCTTCCTGGACGAACTTGATGCCTTGCTTGATCCACTCGTATTTGTCCTCGGGCGCGTCCCATTCGACTGAGACGTTATAGGCCAGGTTCCATCCCTGGAAGGTCCAGATCGAGAGAAAGTGGGGCTGGAGCTTGGTGATCAGATCGACGGTGCTCTTCAGCCGGTCCCAGTCGTGGTCGCGCTTGTGTTCCTCGGCTCGGAGCCAGAGGATATCGGCGACGATGCCTCGGAAGCCCCCCAGCAGGAAGAGCTTCATCATGAAGCCCCCCGTGTCGATCTGGCCGATGGCGGCCTCGCCCAGGTCCCGGCTTTTCTTGACTTCGCCGAGCCAGCTTGTGTAGCCGTACATCGTCCCGAAGAGGAAGACGATGGCGAGACCGTAGATGAGCTTCTTGCGAAAATTGAGACTCGGGTTCATGCGGCGACCTCGCGATTTTTCAGGATGAGATAGCCGGCGAGCGAAAACGGCAGCGCGTACGCCAGGGCTAGGAGGGTGTTGACCCCCATGAGGCCCCAGCTCACGGCGAAGCCGTCGGCCACCATGTTGGTCACGTCAAGGGCTTGGAAGTTGGGGACCAGGTAAACGATCATCGACATCAGGGGCATGACCAGCGAGTCGAGCGTCTTGGCGAGCACGACGCCGGCGGTGGGGGTCATGTCGGACATTTGATTATCGTGGGTGAGCAATCGAATGAGCGATTCGAATGGCCCACCCCCCATGATCGCCTGGCGGGAGAAATCGACCAGGAAGGCGAACGCGAGCTCGCCCGCGACGAAAAAGAAGATCGTGGTGAGCAGCGCGACCGGCCACGAGAGAAACGTGCCCGCGCAGACGCCGATGGCGGTGAGAACCATCGCCTGGAGCCAGATTCCGAAGAGCCCCTTCATGTAATTGAAGCCGAAGTTGCCGGGTGGCAACAGCAGGTAGAGATCGCTCTCGGCCATGCCCAGATACTGGGTCGGGGTCATGCAGCGGATCTCGATCCGCAGCGCTCCATTGGATCCCGCGAGGAGCCAGGCTGGGAGCTTGACGCGATTGGTGTAGTATTCCTTGACCGCGAAGACGTCTCCCAGGTATTCACGCCCGGTGCGGGGGTTGATGGCCTGGATCTCGGCGAAAACGGGCTCTCCGACCTTGCCCTTGGTGGTGCGATAGACGTTGAAACTCATCTCGACGGTGATGTCGGGAGAGGACAGTTTCGTCGCCGCGAGCTTAAGATCACGAGCTTCCGCGAGCTTGCCCTCTTGCTGGGCCTTGGCCGATTGGGCCAGGAGGTCGTCGGCCTTTTTCCGCAAGGCGTCGTACTCTCCGCGAAGTCGATCGAGCTCGGCCTGGTTGCGAGTGATGCCAGCGTCAAGCTGGCTCATGCGAGAGGCCGGCAGGTTGGGCTGGGTCTTGGCCTGTTTGTCGGCGTCAATCTGCATCTGAAGGGCGTAGACCTTGTCAAGCGCCCCGTCGATGGTCCCTGGTTGCAGGAAGCTCGAGACCGGGATCCGGCGATCAATGGCGATCGGCGGTCGGCCGGGTGGGGAAAACGGGTCGGGGACGACGCCGAAGCTCCAGATCGCCGCCGAGGAAGTCGCCCCCTCGATGTGGCTGCGAGGTTCGCGCATCGATTGGTCCTGGCCGACATCGATGCCCATCGCGTGGGGCGTCCCCCGCGAGTCGAGAAACGACAGCGAACCCTTGACCGGATAGCGCGCCTGCATTCGGGTACGGAGCTGGTCGGCCTGCTCGGAGAGCAGCTTGTATTCCGTGAGCCGGTTCTCTTGCTTGGCCTTGACCGCCTGTGCCTCGGTGGTCCGGATCGCGGTCATGACCGTTCGCCAGAGATAGAGCAGGCTGACCCCGCCAAAGACAAACACCAGCACCGTCACGAGCGCCATGTAACCGAGCATTCGGCCCCAGATCAGCTCGAGCCGCCGGGTGGGTTTCGAGACGACCGTGTAGATCGTCTGTTGCTGGATATCGTTGGGGAGGCTCAAGGGAGTGAGAATCGTGATCATCACCGTGATCAAGACCGAACAGAGCAGAGAGAGCGTGCCGACATACAGCCGCCCCATCTCGGCGGCCCGTGGGGGCTGCAAGAACCAGTGGGTGAACGCGAGCACGAGCAAGAACACGACGAGCACCACCCAGGGTGCCCACATCTTGCGGTTGGCCTCGTGCCACGAGAGGACGGCGATGGAATAGAGCCGCCGCCCGCGAACCCCCACGAGCTCGGCCAGGCAGCGAATCGCGATCCGGGCGAAGACGATATAGCCCATGAAGGTCGCGCTCATCCGCACGCCATAGATTAGCCCCTGCCGCCAGCCAAGCTGAAAATTGGGCCCTGTCGGCATGATCAGGCTGAGGAACCCGATCCGCTGCAAGACCACGCCCGCTCCCAGTCCAAAGGCCAGCGCCAGATGGATCGCGAACAGAACCAGGAGGTCGAGCGGCCGACCGAGCCGCTTGATCGTGCGTCCGATGGCGACCTCGATCCAGACGACGTAACATACAACGCAAAGCAAGGCCACAATGCCAGTTACGCGGTTGCCCTGGATCGTATAGACCGGGATTCTGTGGACGGATTCAAGGACTCTCAGGAGCACCGAAACGGGGGTGAGAATCAGGGCGAGCACGCCGATATAGTCGTACCAACGTCCTTGGCCAACGACCCGTTCCTTGATTCCGATCACCATCCAGGACACGATCCAGGCGACCAGGCAGAGCAGGCTCACGGCCTTGAGCCAGGTGAGGAAGCCGCCGAAGAGGTCGTTGGTCGTGAACGTGGGGTCGCCGGACAGATAGAGCCATTTGAGGGCCGGGATCCATTGGGGGGCGATATTCACGACGGGCGCGGCCGCCGCCGGCACCCGCGGCGGCGCGGGCGCGCCGGCTTGTGCCCAGAGCAACGGGAGCGTGAGGAAACCAGACATCAGTGATGATCCTTCTCGTCGGGCGGAGCGGCCGCGAGGTCGCTCCAGGCCGGCATACTCTACGGGAATCTCGAATAATGACGATCAATCCGCGGTCGAAACAGCAAGGAAACGCCCCGAGCCGGGTCGAGACCGCTCGGGGGCTCGGCGCTCGACGACGGGTCCAGGAGCCGGAACTCTCGATCCGGGCGCGATGTCGCGCTCAGGGCTTGGATCGGCCCCCCGCCACCAGGGCGTCGGCTCGGCCCGCGTCTTGAGCGACCTTGCGGCGGCCGGGGTGCAGCTCGCTCTCTTGAACGATCCGCAGGAACAGCTCTTCCAGGGTCGTGGTCGGGTGATCGACGGCGATATCCTCGCCCCCGTGGCGACGGATCAACTCGCGAATTTCATCGATCGCGCCCGGGCTCAGATTCCGGGCCTTGATCTGGGTGACGTCCTGGACGGTGAGCAGGTCGGTGACCTTGCCCAGCTCCTTGAGCTCGCCCCGGTGCAAGATCGCGATCCGGTCGCAGATGTCTTGCATGTCGGCCAGAAGGTGCCCCGAAAGGACGATGGTCTTGCCCTGTTCGCGAAGCTCGCGGATCAGCGTCTTGATCTCGGAGGTGCCAATCGGGTCGAGCCCCGAAGTCGGCTCATCGAGCAGGATCAACTCGGGATTGTTAATGAGAGCCTGGGCCAGCCCGATCCTGCGCTGCATGCCCTTGGAATACTCGCGGAGCTGGCGGTGCTTGGCCCCCGACAGCCCGACCATGTCGATCAGACGACCAACCCGCTTGGTCCGTTCGGCCTTGGAAATCTTGAACAGCCGTCCATAAAAATGGAGCGTTTCCTCGGCGTTCAAGAACTTGTAAAGATACGATTCCTCGGGCAGATAGCCGATCCGCTCGTTTTTCGCGACGTTGGTCGTGGGCTCGTTGAAGATCAGGGCTTCGCCATCGGTCGGGAACAAAAGGCCCAACAGGAGCTTGATCGACGTGGTCTTGCCCGAGCCGTTAGGGCCCAGCAGCCCGAAAATCTCGCCGCGATGGACCTGTAAGTCGAGCGCCTTGAGCGCCTGGACCTTGGGCCGGCCCCAGAAATCCCGATAAACCTTGGTCAGGTTTCGGGTTTCGATGATGACTTCATGACTCATGACGCGAACGCCTTCCACAATCAGGATGAAAGAATCAGCGGTCGGGACGGGACTTCCGGGGAGTCCCATGGATTTCCCCATGGGCCGCCTCGGGACTCGGTGGTCAATCGAAAAGAAGGATCTCGATACAATGCATGATCTGGAAGGACGGAGTGAACGAGCCCGTAAGGGTCTCGATCCCAGCCATGTCCTCCCGTGAGCTTGACGGACGATTCGCGATGATGACGAGTTCAAGATGGCACCGGGGAGACAACCATCCCGTCGCGGCCCCGCGAGCCCTTCCACGACCTGGGATGACCCCAGGGTCGGAGGAAAAACGCGCGATCCGAAGAGATGGCGTCATCGTTGCCGGTCTGAAACTGCTACGAGCGCGACCCCCATTTAGTTCGATCGCAATTCGCTCGCCCTTCCGATTCGTATGTCCCGGCACGAGCCGCGACCGAAGACCGATCCGACTTCGACTGCTTACGAGGATATCATGCTAAGGTCCCAACCCCAGGCTGACAAGCGCCTCGCGCCGGCCCGGGTGCGCCAACGGATTCTGGCATTGGTTCCGTGCGGAAGGTTCTTGGCGTGTCGGCGTGTGACGACTCGAGGAATCAACGGGGCTTCCCTTGACGGACCCGGAACGCTCGCGTGACCACGGACTCACGTCCGTGGTCACGTTTCGCGTAGCCGTGGAGCTGTCGGCGCGTCACCTCCCAACGTTCGCCGGCCGATATGCCCGAGGAGGCTCGTTCGGCGAATGCTTGGTCGCGGCTTCGCCGCCTCACGTTCAATCACGATTTTCAACGAACCGCCAGAATCCGTTGGCGCACCCGCCGGCCCAGTGGGTTCCCGGCCGCCATGCCCTCACCTGACCAAGGCTCCATTTGTCTCCGCGGGAGCCGTGTTTCCGGGAATCAATGGTCCAAGTTCGCGGATCCGGGCTTGGTGGAGGAGGCTTTGGTTGTCGACCTCCAGGGAATCTCGACGGCCTGGTGGACAACTCCGCTCCGTTTGTCCTGGACGAATACCGCCAGCCTGAGGTTGTCTTTGTTCCAGCCTGGCTCAATCTGGAATGAGAGTTTTCGGGTCGTGGGGGTTTTGCCGTCGAGCTCGATGAAATCGTAACTGGTCTGCCTGGCGGGAAACCGCGCGAGGAGTGCCTTGCCCTCGTTCTCACCGGAGTGGATCCGGGTGACGACGCCGTCCTCTCGTAGGACCGCGCGGACCAAGAGCGGCGTTTTCACGGACCGGCTCGAGCGGCGGGTGACCTTCCAGGATCGCCGGTCGCGCCCGGACCGTTCGAAACCGGCGCGGGCGAGGCTCCTGGGTCGAGATCAGACGGGCGTATGGAACGCTCCAGGGACGGGGAGATTCCCTGGTTCAAGTCGCTCCATGGGTGCTCGCCCCCGATCGATCCTGGCGACCGCGCTGGTTCCTTCCGCGCCTTGGCCTGGACGACGACGAGCGCCCTTAAGCCTCCACCACGACATGATCAAGACACAGGGCCTGGCAACTCAAAATCATCTTTTCATCACGATCGAGGGAGCTCAAGGCGGCCTGCGTCCTCATGAAGACCCGACCCGCCAGGAGCTTGGTCCTGCATCGGCCGCAGACGCCGGAACGGCAGTCGTAGGCGATGTCCACGCCCAGATCCTCGGAGGCCTCGAGCACCGTCTCGTCCACC
>JAKBAP010000008.1 GCA_021808995.1 Planctomycetota bacterium
CGATCGGTCAGGACGCGATCGATCTCTTGAAGCTGGTGATTGACGCGCTCAACCAGTTCACGAGCCTCTTTCTGGTTGATCTTGAAGCCCCATTTCGCCGATTTTTGCACCAGTTTGAGCCCGGTCGTGATCGCCAGGCGGCTGGCCACCTCGCCCGCGGCCATCCCCCCCATCCCGTCCGCGACCACCATCAGGTATCCTTCGTCGCTGATCAGGCCGGGCAGGTCCTTTTGGGGGACGTTGGTGGCGAGGATTTGCTGGTCTCTTCGGACCCGGGAGACCAGGAAATGATCCTCGTTGGTCGGTCGGACCTTGCCCGGGTGCGAAAGCCCGGCCACCTGGGCGTGGACGGTCGATGTCGCTGGCTTGGGCGATCCTCCGTCGTGAGCGGAGGGTGAAATGAGCAGCTCAATCTCAGCCGTTTCCAGCGCGAAATCGCCGGCCATGACGCGAAGTCCTCCCAATCGCGGCCCACGACCCTCACCCACGCTCGTCTCAGTCTATCGTGAACTGGTCCAGCCGAAAGCGGTTACTGGCCCGGCGACCTGGGATTAGCCGCCCGTTTTTGGGGCCGGCTTGGGCTCGGCCTTGGTCGGGGCGGGCTTGGGTGGGTCGGGCTTCGCGAAGATAATCACATGCTGCCAGGGGAGGAATTCCAGCGATTCCTTGAATTCCAGTCCGATGGGCTCGACCTCTCGCCTCACCTGGGCGAGGGTCATCTTGTGCTCGGGCTTGATTGGGACCTCGGGGTCCTCGCCACGAAATTCGACCAGGACCAACCGCCCTCCAGGCTTGAGCGCCTGCTTGATGGAGTTCAGAGTCGCCGCGGGGTCCGTACACTCGTGGTAGACGTCGACCATGAGAATGAGGTCGAGCTTGTCGACGGGAAGCTTGGGATCATCCTGGGTGGCCAGGATGGGCTTGATATTGGTGACGCGGGCGGCCCGGGCGTTGTCGCGGAGCATCCGCAGCATCTCGGGCTGGAGGTCGGTCGCGAGCACGATTCCCTTGGCTCCGACCCGCTTGGCCAGGCGAATGCTGTGATAGCCGGCACCCGCGCCGACGTCGGCCACGGTCGCGCCACGGGGGATCTTGAGCGCGTCCAGCATGGCCTCGGGTTGTTCCTCCTGGACGCGGGTTTCGCGAAAGAGCCACTCGGCCCCTTCCCACGACATGACGTCGGCGATCCTCCGCCCCATGTACATGCCGTCGCGATTGGCGGGCGCTCGCCGGGTTTGCTTGCGCTTGGCCGGCGCGCTTTTGGACGATGTCGTCTGCGCCTCCAGGGCGCAGGCGCCGACGATCACGCTCCAGACCACCACCAACCGAGCCGCGAATCGAGGCATGCGGGGGTCCTAATCGGCGAATGCGTAGCGAATAATGCAGTAAAGCGCCTGGAACCCATCCTTGATCCCGATCTTTTTCCCTTCCCTGTAGGTGCGCCCGTGGTACGAAACGGGGATCTCATAGATCCGGCAGAGCCTGGGTTTCTCTCCCTCGCCCCCTGGCACCAGGAACCGGGCGACCTTGGCCGTGACCTCGGGCTCGAAGCCGAACCGATCGCTCTTGAGGGTGATCCCTTGAATGATCTCACGGCGGAAGACCTTGTAACAGACCTCCATGTCCGTCAGGTTGAGGTTCGTGAACATATTCGAGAGCAGTGTCAGGCCTTTGTTCGCCACTGAATGCCAGAAATAGAGCACCCGGTGGGTCTCGCCGACGAATCGGGAGCCGAAAACGACGTCGGCCTTGCCCTCGATGATTGGCTCGATGAGCTCGGGATACTGGTCGGGGTCGTATTCCAGGTCGGCGTCTTGCACGATGACCAGTTGCCCGGTCGCGTGGCGAAAACCGGTGCGAAGCGCGGCCCCCTTGCCTTGGTTGCGCTCGTGAAAGACCACCACGAGGTCGCCGTCGCGGTCCTTGAGCTCGCCGAGGATTTCGCGGGTGCCGTCCTTGGAGCAATCGTCGACCACGATGATTTGCTTGCGAACGGGGACATCGCGCACCCTGCGCAGGATTTCGTGGATGGTCTTGCGCTCGTTATAGACCGGGATCACCACCGACAGGACGAAATCGGCGGGGATTCGGTAGACGCCGATTCTCCGACAGAGAGGCTCGCCCAGGGTCTGGAGCAGCCATTCCTTGCGTTCGGCTTCGCTGGTGAATTGGGGGATCGGCGGCGAGGTCGCGAGGCCAGGATCGGTATGGCTCGCGCCGTGGTTTTGGAGTCCAGTTTCCATCTCGAGCATGCCCTCGTTCCGTCCCATGGAGTTCAAGATCCCGACGAGTCCCCCTCGTTCACCACCCCAAGATAAGATAGGGAGCCCGCGAAAGGAAGTCTTCATAGCCTACGCGGGCCATGGAGGTCTTGAACAGGCGGCTCGGTGGGCCTGGACTCGGCGAGGAAGCCCCCTGGCGTTGATTGGCGTTAATTCAGGATCGGCCAGTCCGCGCCTAGGCTTTCTCGTTGGATGGCGGTCAGTTGGTCGATTCCGCGCTCGGCCAGGTCCAGGAGCGAATCGAGCTGTCGGCGGGTGAAGGTTCCCCCCTCCCCGGTCCCCTGGACCTCGACCAGGCCGCCACCCCCCAGCCGCACCACGTTCATATCGACGTCGGCCTTGGAGTCGTGCTCGTAATCGAGATCGAGCACCAGTTCGCCCGCGACGATTCCGACGCTGACGGCGGCGATGCTATCGGTGAGGATCTCGCCGGCGCGGTCGCCGAATTTCTGGCGAAGGGCGTCGGCCGCCGCGACGAACGAGCCGGTGATCGCCGCGGTGCGCGTGCCTCCGTCGGCGTTCAGGACGTCCGCGTCGATCTGGATCGTGAAGGGTCCGAGTGCCTTTCGGTCGATGATCGCGCGCAGGCTTCGGCCGATCAGCCGCTGGATTTCGGTCGCCCGCCCGTCGCCGCCGCGCCGTGAGCGCGATGGCGTGCTCCCGGGGAGCATCGCGTATTCCGCGGTCAGCCAGCCCAGCCCCTTGCCCTCAAGGAATGGCGGCACGCTCTCCGAAATCTGGGCGCTACAGAGCACGACCGTCTGGCCCGCCCGATAGAGCACGCTGCCGGGGCTATTGGGCAGATAGGCCCGCTCGATCGTCACCGGGCGGAGGGCGTCGGTCGCGAAGCTCATGATCGGTCTCCAAGACTAGTTTCGCCCGCCAACAGCCACTCCAGGAGGGCGACCTGGAAATGGAGTCGATTGGCCGCCTGAGGGATCACCTGGCTCTGGGGCCCGTCGAGCACGGCGGAGACGACCTCCTCGCCCCGTCTTGCCGGCAGGCAGTGCAGGAAGATCGCGTCCTTGGCGGCCAGGCTCATGAGCGTGTCGTTGACCTGGAACGAGGCGAAATCGCTCCGCCGGCTCTCGGCCTCGTGCTCCTGGCCCATGCTGGCCCAGACGTCGGTGTAGACCACGTCAGCGCCCGCCACCGCCGCGCGGGGGTCGTGCTCGAGCGCCGGCGGCGATCCTGGAAACGCCGCCGTGTAACGGGCGAGGAATTCCTGGGGAAACGCGTACCCCGTGGGGCAGGTCAGCATGAATTGCACGCCCAAGAGAGCGGATCCGACCGCGAGCGACCGGGCGACGTTGTTGCCGTCCCCGACGAAGACAAGCCGCTTGCCGGCGAGCGACCCCCTGAGCTCTCGAATGGTCATCAGATCGGCCATGGCCTGGCAGGGATGGGCGGCGTCGGAGAGGGCGTTGATGATTGGCACCGAGGCCGCCCCGGCGAGATCCTCGACGGTCTTGTGCGAATAGGTCCGCACCGCCAGGGCGTCCACGTATTGGCTGATCACCCGCGCGAAATCGACGACGCTTTCCCGCACTCCCAGGCCGACGTCGTCGCCCCGGAGGAAGATCGCCGACCCTCCGAGCCGGGTGATCGCCGCCTCGAAGCTCACCCTCGTGCGCATGGACGGCTTTTCGAATAAGAGCCCCAGGCACCGCCCCTGTAACAGGAGCGGCCGTTCGCCCGGCGGGCGCCTCTTGAGCACCAGCGCGCGATCGATGAGCCGGTTCGCCAGTTGTGGTTCAAGAGAGAATAGATCGACAAAATGTCGGGGCATGGTTCGAAATCAGTTTGGGAGGGAAGCCGACGGCAGGACATCGGCCAGAATCGAGCACCCGTGATCAATCTGGTCGTCGCGGATCGTGAGCGCGGGGAGGAGCCGGATGACGTTGCCGTGGGTCACATTCACGAGCAGCCCCCGCTTCAGGCAGGCATCGACGACGAAGGTCGCGTCGCGGTCGAGCTCAAGGCCAATCATGACCCCCTTCACCCGGATGTCGCGGACGAGCGCGGGGTGTCGCGAGCGAATCCGCTCGAAATGCCCGCGAAAGCGCTCGCCGATGGCGATCGCGCGTTCGAGCAGTCCCTCGGCCTCGATGGTTTCCACGGCCGCCAGGGCCGCCCGACAGGCGATGGGGTTCCCGCCAAAGGTCGAGGCATGCATTCCTGGCTTGAGCACCGCCGCGACCTCGGGCCGGGCGATCATGACTCCCGCCGCGACCCCGCCAGCGAGCGCCTTCGCACAGGTGAGAATATCCGGCGTCGCCCCTTCGTGCTCATAGGCAAACCAGGTCCCCGTCCGCCCCATGCCGGTCTGGACCTCGTCCAGGATCAGGAGCACCCCTTGCTCGTCGCAAATCCTCCGCAATCCCGCCAGATAGCCTGGGCTGGGCATCCGCACGCCCCCTTCGCCCTGGATTGGCTCGACCATTACCGCGGCCGTCTGGTCGTCGATCGCCCGTGTGACCGCCTCGAGATCGTCGTAAGGAACGTATTCAAAGCCCGGCACCATGGGCTCGAACCCGACATGATACTTGGGCTGGGCGGTCGCGGTGAGGGAGGCGTAGGTCCGCCCGTGAAACCCCCCCTCCATGGTGATGATCTTGAATCGCCCCTGGGCGTGGCCATGGGCACGGGCGAGCTTGATGGCGGCCTCGTTGGCCTCGGCCCCGCTATTACAGAAAAAGCACTGGCCGCCAAACGACCGCTCCGAAAGCGCCTGCGCCAGATCGCCCTGGGGGCCCATGTACCAGGTATTGGGGACGTGGATCAGCATCCCCACCTGTTCGCGAACCGCCTCGACGATTCGCGGCGGGCAGTGGCCGAGCAGGTTGCAGCCCCATCCTGGGAAGAAATCGAGGTAACAATTTCCCTCGGCGTCCCAGATTTCCGAGCCTTCGCCGCGGACCAGGCAGACCGGGAAGCGGCGATAGTTCCCGATGACGAAGCGCTCGAATCGCGCGATCGTGTCGTGGGTAGTCGCGAGGTCCGGGGTGGTCGTGGGCACGAGTTCGGTCTCCTGGATCGTTCCTGAAATGAATGACTTGGCCCTCGCCGCGGGGGTCCTCGCGAAGGGTCGAATGGGGTCCGTGATCACGCCCGTGCCATCACGGGCCTTCGAGTGCCCGGCCGGTCGTCGGCCGGGGTGTCGTCGAGCGCGATTTCGGTACCGATCCCCGTATGAGTGAAAATCTCAAGCAAAAGCGAGTGTCGCAGCCGTCCATCGATGATGTGGGTCTTCTTGACCCCGGCCTCGAGGCTGGCCAGGCAGGCCTCGACCTTGGGGATCATGCCGCGATCGATGACCCCCTGGGCGATGAGGGAGTGGCAGGCGTCGGGAGTGAGACCCCGGATCAGGCTCGAGGGTTCATTTTTATCGCGCAGGATGCCCGCGGTGTCGGTCAGGAAGACGAGCTTGTCGGCCTTGATCGCCTGGGCGACGGCGGCCGCGGCGGTGTCGGCGTTGACGTTCAGCAGTTGGCCCTCCTCGTCCTCGTCCTCGGCGAGCGAGGGGAGCACCGGCACGACGCCCGCGAGGCAGAGATTCTCGATCGGCAGCGCGTCGACCTCGACCACGTCGCCGACGCGGCCTAGGTCGATCGCCCCCCCCGCTCCATCGTCGAGGGTGAGCTTTCGACCATAGAGGCACTGGTGGGTCTTGTGATGGAGGCCAGAGGCTCTCCCGCCAAACTTGTTGATATGGCGCTCGATATCGGCGTTGATCTCCTCGGCGAGCACCCGGGCGACGATCTCAAGGGTCGGTGCGTCGGTGTAACGCCGCCCCTGGACGAACCGAGCCTGGAGGCCCGATTTTTCCATGGCCGCCGTGATCGCCTTGCCCCCGCCATGAACCACCACGGGTCGCATGCCGACGGTCTGCATGAACACGATGTCGACCAGGAGCGCGCGGAGCGATTCCGGATCTTCCATCACCGAGCCGCCAAGCTTGATCACGGTGAATCGTCCGTGAAACTTGCGAATGAATCCCAGCGCCTCGATCAAAACGTCCGCCTTGCGGATGGCTTCCTCATGCACGTCGTCTGGCCCTCTTGCCCGCCATTCCTCGCCGGTTCGAAAGCAAAGAGACATTCTCACCCTAGCCCCGCCGGATTGTAAAGAGTGAACGTGCCGAGCAAACCACGATCGGGCGCGACGATGATTCAGGTGGCCAGGCCGATCGCTCGGGTCCGGGCCCTCGCCAATCAATCGAACAACCAACCCAAGAGGCCCGCGGATCGCCGGAAACGCCCCGACTCCAGCCAGGCTATCGCGCGAGCCCGCGGAGCAAGACCGCCCCGATGATCAGCAGGGTCGACGCGGTCCAGAAGACCAATTGGAGGATCAGGCTGGGGAAAAGCGCGGGCCTGGACTGGTTCGCGTGGACCCTGGCCGACACCCTTCGGCAGGAGTGGCGAGCGCGCTTGGGCAGCCAAAACGTGCCGCCACAGTCCAGGCAATGACACTGCAACAGCAAGGGCGCGCCCAGCCCCAGGGCCAAGCCCGCCAGGAACCATGGCAACCGCTTCAGATGAACGCCATGCCGCGCCAGCAGAAACGCCACCAACCACGCCACGAGCACCAGGAACGGGTTCACCACCAGTAGCTGAAACGGAGCGAGTGTCTCAACCCGAGGACGTCGTCCAGGCTGGTCCAGCTCGGGATCCCTTACCCCTCGATCAAGACCCGTTTCCATGACCTCTCGCTCTTGCCCCACTCGAAACCAGGGCACTCGATTGCTTGACACCCAAGAACACACCGCCGGATACTTCTATTATAGAGGGTAGGGCGTGGGATCGTGCTCGACCACATTCCCACGACCACCGGCCCCTCACGAGCCCACATAAAGAGCCATTGATGACGAAACACCCGATCAAGACCAGCCACGATCCACTCGAGGATGTCCTGTCGCGCCGGATCCTCATCATCGACGGATCGATGGGGGCATTACTCTATTCGTACGAACTCGGCGAAGATGATTTTCGAGGCAAGCGATTCGCGCGGCATTCACACGACCTCAAGAACTGCACCGAGGCCCTGGTTGTCTCGAAACCCGAGCTCATCGAGCACGTCCACCGTGCCTATCTCGAGGCCGGCGCGGACCTGATCGAGACCGATACCTTCAACGCCAACCCCTTGTCCCTTGAGGAGTTTGGGCTTGAGGAGTACGTCGTCGAGCTCAATACCAAGGCCGTCGAGATCGCGCGCCGGGTCGCCGATGAATTCACCCGGGCAAACCCCTCCAAGCCGCGGTTCGTGGCCGGCAGCATTGGGCCGACCAAGAAACAGCTTTCGATGGGCATCCACGTCGAGGACCCTGGCCGGCGCGACGTGACATTCGACCAGATGGTCGCGAATTACAAGGTCCAGATTCGCGCCCTCATGGACGCCGGGGCCGATGTGCTGCTCCCCGAGACGTCGTTTGACACGCTGGTCCTCAAGGCCTGCTTGTTCGCGATCGAATCTTGCTTCGACGAGGCCAAGCGGTCCCTGCCGGTCATGATCTCGGGGACCATCTTCGACAATCAGCGGACACTTTCGATGCAGCCGATCGAGGCATTCTACGCGTCGGTCTCGCATTTCGACGCGCTGTCGGTGGGTGTGAACTGCGCGGTCGGCGTGGACTTGATGCGGGAATCGATCGAGAGCCTTTCGGGGATCTGTCGCACCCGGGTGAGTTGCTATCCCAACGCGGGAATGCCCGACGGCTTCGGCGGATTCCTGGGCGATAAGGACCACATGGCCCAGGTGCTTGGCGAGTTCGCTCGCAATGGCTGGCTCAACATGGTCGGCGGCTGCTGCGGCACGACCCCGGACTGGATCGCGGCCATCGCCAGGGCCGTCGAGGGGGTCCCCCCGCGCGTGGTGCCCGATCCGCCCCATTATTCGACCTACAGCGGCATGGAGCCCCTGGTCGTTCGGCCCGAGACGAATTTCGTCATGATCGGTGAACGAACCAACATCACCGGCTCGAGGAAATTCGCCCGCTTGATCAAGAGTGGCGATTATGAGTCCGCGCTGGCGGTGGCGCGCGACCAGGTCGAGGGGGGGGCGAACATCCTCGACGTCAACATGGACGAGGGGTTGATCGACGGCGAGCAGGCGATGACGCGGTTCATGAACCTGATCTCGGCCGATCCCAGCATCGCGCGCATTCCGATGATGGTGGACAGCTCGAAATGGAGCGTGATCGAGGCTGGGCTCAAGTGCGTGCAAGGCAAGTCGATCGTGAATTCGATCAGTCTCAAGGAGGGGGAGGCGGAGTTTCTCCGCCAGGCACGGCTGGTGAGGCGATATGGCGCGTCCGTGGTGGTGATGGCGTTTGACGAGCAGGGTCAGGCCGTCGACAAGGACCACAAGGTCGCGATTTGCGAGCGGGCGTATGACCTGCTCACGGAAAAGGCGGGGTTCGCGCCCGAGGATGTGATCTTCGACGTCAACATCCTGACCGTCGGGACGGGCATCGAGGAACACAATAATTACGCGGTTGAATTCATCGAGGCGGTGCGGGAACTGAAGCGGCGGTTTCCCCTGGCGAAGACGTCGGGAGGGGTGAGCAACGTCTCGTTCTCGTACCGGGGCAACGACTCGGTTCGAGAGGCGATGAACGCGGCGTTCTTGTATCACGCGATCGCGGCCGGGCTCGACATGGGGATCGTGAACGCCGGCCAGCTCGAGGTTTACGAGGAGATCCCCAAGGACCTGCTCGAACGGGTCGAGGACGTGCTCCTCAATCGTCGGCCCGACGCCGCCGATCGCTTGACCGAGTACGCGGAATCGGTCAAATCCACGCGCAAGGACAAGACCAAGGATCTGTCCTGGCGCGAGCTCCCCGTGGCCGACCGGCTCAAGCACGCGCTGATCACGGGCGAGGTCGAGTTTATCGAGGTCGACGTCGAGGAGGCGCGTCAGGGCTCGACCCGAGTGCTCGAGATCATCGAGGGGCCGCTCATGGATGGGATGAACGTGGTTGGCGATCTTTTTGGCGCGGGCAAGATGTTCCTACCCCAGGTGGTCAAGAGCGCGCGGGTGATGAAGAAGGCCGTCGCCTATCTGACGCCGTTCATGGAGGCCGAAAAGGCCAAGGCCGCCCTGGCCGCCGCGCTCGACCCGTCGATCGCGCCCACGGAGCAGGAGCATCGCGCTCGGGGTCGGGTCCTGATGGCGACGGTCAAGGGAGACGTCCACGACATCGGCAAGAACATCGTCGGCGTGGTGCTCGCGTGCAACGATTACGACATCGTGGACCTGGGCGTCATGGTTCCGTGTGAACAGATCCTCAAAAAGGCGCGCGAGATCAAGGCCGACGTGATTGGGCTCTCCGGGCTGATCACGCCGTCGCTCGACGAGATGGTCCACGTGGCGCGGACCATGGAGCACGACGGGTTCGAGATCCCGCTCATGATCGGCGGGGCGACCACGAGCGCGCGGCATACCGCGGTCAAGATCGCCCCCAAATACCATGGCCCGGTCGTGCATGTGATCGACGCGTCCAAGAGTGTCGGCGTGGTCGACCAGCTCTGCCGTCCCGAGGCCCGGAGCGTACTCGATCGCAAGAATCGGGAGATCCAGGAAAAGGAACGACAATCGTTCGAACGTAAGAGCCAGCGAAAGCTGGTCCCGTACCTCGAGGCGGTCAAGCGGCGCTTCAAGATCGACTGGGAACACGACCGCGATTCCATCGCCGCGCCCAAGTTCACGGGCACGCGGGTGCTCTCCGAGTATCCCTTGGCCGAGATCGTCCCCTACATCGATTGGTCGCCGTTTTTCATGTCGTGGGAGCTCAAGGGCAAGTATCCGAGGATCCTCGACGATCCCAAGATCGGCCCGCGGGCGCGCGAGCTTTTCGACGATGCCCAGGCCCTTCTCGACAAGATCGTGGAGGGGCGACGACTGGTCGCCAACGGGGTCTATGGCTTTTTTCCCGCCAATTCGATCGGCGACGACATCGTGATCTACGACGGACCCTCCCGCTGGGTCGAGAGGATGCGGTTTCCCTGCCTGCGGCAACAGTGGGAACGCGAGGGACAGACGTCCTTCCGTTCGCTGGCCGATTACCTGGCGCCCCACGACACGGGCATCGCCGACTACATCGGAGCGTTCGCCGTGACCGCCGGCGTGGGGCTCGAATCGCTCGTTCATGAATATGAAAAGGCACACGACGATTATAATTCGATCATGTGCAAGGCGCTCGCGGATCGACTGGCCGAGGCGTTCGCCGAGGCGCTCCACGAACGCGCGCGCGAGGATTGGGGCTACGGCCAAGGTGAGCACCTGAGCCCCGACGACTTGATCAAGGAAAAATATCGCGGCATCCGCCCGGCATCGGGCTATCCCTCATGCCCCGATCATACGGATAAGGAGGGGCTTTTCGACCTTCTGGACGTGACCCGCTCGACCGGGATCAAGCTTACCGAGTCGTACGCGATGTTTCCCGGCGCGTCGGTGAGCGGCTTTTATTTCGCGCATCCGGAGGCGCGTTATTTCTCGGTCGATTTCATTACCAAGGACCAGGTCGAGGCGTATGCCTCGCGCAAGGGTGAAAACGTCCATGAAGCCGAGCGCTGGCTGGCCCCATACCTCGCCTACGAGCCCGCCTAGGGACGGAATTCGCGGAGGGCGAGCTCGAATGGCCGAGAGTACCATCGTGATGGCCGATCCCGCGGGGTTCCGCCTGTCTTTCGCCGCCGGGGCGTCCGATAATGGCGTCATTCCCTGGAATGCCCGCCAGGGGCCGTCCGATTCCTGAGTGCCCCGTTCGTGAGACCCTCGCCCATGCCGCGCGTCGTCGTCATTGGATCAATCAATACCGACATGACTGTCCGAGTGCCGCGACTGCCGGCTCCTGGGCGGACGGTCCTGGGGGGGGAATTCGCCAGTACCCCGGGAGGCAAGGGGGCCAATCAGGCGATGGCCGCCCTTCGAGCGGGGGCCACGGTCCGGTTGATCGCGGCGGTCGGCGACGACGCGCTTGGGCGGGCCTCGATCGCGCGCTATCGTGACCAAGGGCTCGAGGTCGAGCACATTCGCGTCGTCCCGGCGGTGGCCTCCGGGGTCGCGCTCATTTACGTCGCGGACGACGGCGAAAACATGATCGCCGTCGCGCCTGGGGCCAACGCCAGTCTTTCACCCCAGGACATCGCCGATCTGCCCGATCGGGTGTTAAGCTCGGATGGGGTACTGCTCGTGAGTCTCGAGATCCCGCTCGAGACGGCGCGGGCGGCGATGATTCGTGGGAGAAACGCCGGGATGACCGTGATCTTGAATCCAGCCCCGGTCGCCGCCGCGCGCGTGGCGGAGACGTCCGCCTTGCTCGAGCTCGCCGACTTCGCCACGCCCAATCGAGACGAAGCCCGAGCGCTCGTGGGCCTGGCCGAGGGGGCTCTCCTCGACCCCCGTGAGGTCGCGGATCGGCTGCTCGCTCAGGGCCCGCGCGGGGTGGTCGTCACGCTGGGTTCGCAAGGTTGCTTGGTCGCCGAGCCGGGGGCGTGCCGGCGTCTGAAAGCGGTCAAGGTTCCGGTCGTGGATACCGTCGGGGCCGGCGACGCCTATACCGGGGCCCTCTCGGTGGCGATCGCCGAGGGGAAATCGCTCGTTGACGCCGCGATCTGGGCTAGCCAAGCGGCGTCCCTGGCCGTCACCCGCCCAGGCGCTCAAGCGGCCCTGCCGATCCGGAGCGAGATCGACCGCCTGGCGGAACAATGTGACGAGTTGCTGGTTCATAACGATGTGAAGTGATGTCAGGAGGTCAAGGTGAGTGATCGAACTGGCGGACTGTTGCTCGTGGGTTTCGCCGCGCTCTGGATGTTCGCGGGGGGAAGTCCCCGGGTGTTAGGGCACGATCGGCCTTACGGACCGAATGGCAAGACGCGGTCGGCCGTGATGGCAAGGCACGGGATGGCGGCGACCAGTCAGCCCCTGGCCACGGCGGCCGCCGTCCGGATGCTCCAGCAGGGGGGTAACGCCGTCGACGCCGCCATCGCGGCGTGCGCTGTCCTGGGGGTGGTCGAGCCCATGTCGTGCGGAATGGGGGGCGATCTCTTCGCCATTGTCTGGGACGCGAAACATCAAAAGCTGATCGGTCTCAACGCCAGCGGGCGTTCCCCCGGGGCGACCTCGATCGAGCTTTTTCACTCGAAGGGGCTCAAGACGATCCCCACCTCTGGTCCACTTTCGTGGTCGGTTCCTGGCTGTGTCGACGGATGGGACCAGCTTCGCGCGATCATGGGGACCAAGCCTTGGCCCGAGCTCCTGGCCCAGGCGATCGACCATGCCGAGAACGGCTTTCCGGTGAGCGAGATCATCGCCGGCGACTGGAAGGCCTCGGAGCGCGCGCTCAGGGCCATTCCAACCTCGGCGGCCTGCTATCTGCCGGGGGGACATGCCCCGGCCGCCGGCACGATCTTTCGCAACCCCGGGCTCGCTCGGTCGCTCAGGGCGGTCGCCGTCGGCGGGCGAGACGCCTTTTACAAGGGCGAAATCGCCGACGCCATCGTTCGTTATTCAGGGTCGGTCGGCGGGCTCTTCTCACGATCCGATTTCGAGCATCACACGAGCACTTTCATCGAGCCCGTCTCGACCAATTATCGGGGATACGACGTCTGGGAAATGCCTCCCAACGGCCAGGGAATCGCCGCGCTCGAGATGCTCAATTTGCTCGAGCCTTACAACATCAAGAGCATGGGTCCCTTGTCGGCCCAGGCCTTGCACCTGATGATCGAGGCCAAGAAGCTCGCCTACGAGGACCGGGCCAAATACTACGCCGACCCCGATTTCGCCAAGGTCCCCGTCAAGGAATTGATCTCAAAGGCGTATGCCGCGAAGCGCCGATCGCTCATGAACCCGGACCGGGCCAGCGACCATCCAACGCCCGGCGAGCCGCTCCAGGCCGATACGATCTACATGACCGTCGTCGATGGCGACTTCAATTGCGTCAGCCTCATCCAGAGTAATTTCAACGGGTTTGGCTCGGGCCATGTGCCAGGCGAACTGGGGTTCGCGCTCCAGAATCGGGGCGCTCTGTTCGCGCTCGATCCCAACCACCTCAATCGGCTCGAGCCCGGCAAGCGCCCGTTCCACACGATCATCCCCGGCTTTGTCACCAAGGCCGGCAAGCCTTGGCTGAGCCTTGGCGTGATGGGGGGAGACATGCAGGCGCAGGGGCATGTGCAGGTATTGTGCAATATGATCGACTTTGGCATGGACGTACAGGAGGCTGGCGACGCGGCCCGGTTTCGCCATTTCGGCTCGTCGGAGCCGACGGGTGAGCCCGCGCGGGGAGCGGGCTCGGTCGCGCTCGAGTCGGGTGTTTCGGCCTCGGTGAAAAAGGCGCTCGAGGCCAAGGGGCACAGGCTCGTGACCAGCCGGGGCGGCTACGGTGGCTATCAGGCGATTCGGGTCGATCTCGAGCACGGCGTCCTGATCGGCGGCTCGGACCCTCGTAAGGACGGCGCGGCCATGGGGTACTAAAACCCGATGGCCGCGGGGCTCGATCTATTTCACGAGTGGCCGGACCTCGATCTTACGAAAGAAGAGCTCGGCCCCTTCGGACTGGAACAGGATCTTGCCTTCCTTGAGCGACGAGCCCTTGCCGACGTTGACGACGTATCCATTCACGATGTTGGTGATCGTGTCGCCATCGCAGATCACCTCCATGCGATTCCACTCGCCGGCGGGCTTTTCGACGTCGCGCGCGCCCCGGTATCCGACCTTGTCTTGCCAGTGGGGGTCGCGTCCCCACCAGTCATATCGGCCGCCATCACGGGTGATGGGCTTGGATCCGGGCTCGAACACGAGCGCCTTGCCGACCTGCCGCGCCTCGCAGGTGAGGCTTGGCTTGCCCTTGCCGCCGACCATGATGAAATCGCCACAGCCCCCCTCGATGATCTGGCACTCGATCGATTCCATCCAGACGCCGCCGGCCGCCCCGTCAGCCCCCACGCAGTGCAGCAAGATCCCCGAGTCGCGCGCGGACGTCTTCCGCGGTGACCAGGTCCGTTCGCCCCATTTCCACTCGGTCACCAGGTGATAATCGTGAAAGCTCTCGCGAGTGATGAACCCACCGAAACGCTGGCCGCTCACGTGGATCATGCCATCCTTGACTGTGAACACATGATCGGGATCTTCATGACCGGTGCCATTGAGATACGTGTAGAAGCCGGTCAGATCCTTGCCGTTGAACGTGAGGACCGGCGCTCCGGTCTTGACGGCGGGGATCTCGCGGGCGAACGACGGGACGTCGTCGGCACGGGCCGTCGCGAGCGGCGGAAACAGTCCGAGGGCGAGCACGAGGAATCGAGGGCGCATGGAAAGGCTCCAAAATCAAGGAGGGTGTGACCGAGGTACAAGCACGATTGCAGGTTCGGCGAGCCGACAGGGACCCTCAGGCCTTCTGCCGGTGGATCTTCGCGCCCGAGGCGCGGCAGGTTGATTCGATCTTGGCCGTGAGGCCCGGGTCAATGCAAGGGATCGATAGAATCATCCCTTGCCCCCCCTCGATCCGCTCCGGAGTCGTCACCCCCAGGCGGTCGCTGGGAACACCAAGCTGGACCAGAAGCTGAATCGCCATATTGCCCATCGAGCTGCTGGGAAAATAGGCGATCACGCGCGGTACGGGCTCGCTTGACTCGACCAGTCCAGGGCGAATTCGCGGTGTTTCCATCGGAAGCGTGTCCCTGCTCGAGATTGGTCCACGACGGGCGAACCATGGTCTCAAAGTGTGACGCGCCGGGCGGGAAATCTCAATGCCCGGATGACCGTGTTCGCGAGACCGTGGGATTTGTTAGCCTGGGCTAGGGCTCGACCGACATGACGAGCGAGGAGAACCGGCCGATGGAGATGTTGGTTGCGATCGCGGCGACCTGGCTGCTGTCCGCGCCTGGCGAGGCGGGGCTCGAAGTCCTTGCCCGCCTCGACCACGGGCGGATTCCCGAGGCCTCTGGGGTGGTCGCGAGCCTGCGCCATCCCGGCGTGTTCTGGGTCCATAACGACTCAGGCAACCCCCCCCTGCTCTTCGCGGTCCGGGCCGATGGCCGGATCGTGGGCCAATTTCGGGTGGGAGCGGCCAATGTCGACTGGGAGGACCTCGTTCTCGATGACCAGGGGCGTCTCTATCTGGGCGATATTGGGAATAACGGCGGCCGGCTCCCTCTGCGTGCGATCTATCGCCTGGACGAGCCCGATCCCTCGAGGGCGGCCGATCGCCCGCTCGCCGTCACGCTCGCGACGTTTTATACCCCGACCTCGGCGACCGGGCGGTTTGACTCGGAAGCCATGATCCTGAACGGGCACGAGATGATCCTGATCGCGAAGTCTCACGACGGCCTGGAGGCGGAGCTTTTCGCGGTCCCGCTCGATCCCCCCGCGCCGGTGATCAGGCCGGCGCGTCCGCGCCCCTTGGGCCGGCTCGCGAAATTCACCGAGCCGGTCACTGGGGCGGGGGCGAGCCGCGACGGGGCTCTCCTGGCCGTCTGCTCGGGGAGCGTCGCTCGGGTCTATTCCCGGACCCCGGAGCGGCCCTGGCCGCTTCTGGGCGAGGTCCGGTACAACGCGCCGGCGATCGAGGGAATCGCGTGGGACGGCCTCGATCTGGTGCTGGTCGCCGAGGGAGGGCCGATGTATCGGATCCGCGAGAAAACCTGGCGCGGTCCGAGTGGTTCCTCGCGTACGCTTCCCCACCCGAGAGGAGCCGCGAAGTCGAGCCCAGGGCGGAGCGATCGCTGATGGCCGACTTCCATGACGTCGTGATCGTGGGAGGAGGCGTGATCGGCCTCTCGGCGGCCTATGCCCTTGGGCACGCGGGGCTAAAGGCGCTGGTGCTTGATCAGCGAGAGCCTGGTCGGGAGGCGTCATGGGCCGGCGCGGGTATGATCGCCCCCGAGGCCGAAACGCCCAGCGCCAGCCCGATGGTCCGGCTCCGCGCCAGGAGCGCTCGCCTCTATCCCCTCTGGGCCGATCAATTGCGCGAGGAGACGGGCATCGACATCGGTTACCGGAAATGCGGCGGCGTCGACGTGGCGTTCACGGAGGCCGAGGACGCGGAGCTCCGCGCGGCCGCCGGCGTCTGGCGTTCCCAAGGGGTCGCCCACGAGCGGCTCGCGCCGGCTGATCGAGCTCGGATCGAGCCCGCCCTGAACCCCGAGGCCGAGTCGGTCTATTTCCTGCCCGACCGAGCCCAGGTCCGAAATCCTAGGCTAATACGAGCATTGATCGATGCGATTGCCAATCGCGGAGGGCGAGTCCAGGCGGGGGGTGCCGTGCGGGGCTTTTCGATGGAAAAGGGACGTGCCGTCGCGGTCATGTCGAGCGCGGGCCGATTCGCCTGTGGGGTTGTCGTCGTCGCCGCCGGGGCCTGGTCGGGGCCGTTGCTCGAGCCCCTCGGAACCCGCGCGCCCACCCCTCCCAACAAGGGCCAGATCGTCTTGCTGCGAGGCGATCGCCCCTTGCTCCGCCGCATCGTCGAGCATGGCGGGAATTACCTCGTCCCACGCGACGACGGCCGGATCCTCGTGGGCGCGACCGAGGAAAACGCCGGCTTCGATCGCCTGCCTACCGAAAGATCATATCATGTGCTAATACGTGAAGCGAGACAACTTTGCCCGGTCCTCCGCGAGACCGAGGTCGAGCTCGTCTGGGCCGGCCTGCGCCCGGGTAGCGTCGATTCGCGCCCGTATCTGGGGATGGTCCCGGGCTCGTCCAACGTGGTGATCGCGACGGGGCACAATCGGGCGGGGCTTCAGCTTGCCCCGGCCACGGCCGAGGTGGTGGTGGATCTGGTGCTCGGTCGTTCACCGCGGGTCGACGTGCGAGCCCTGGGCCCGGATCGCGAGCCCGTCCGCGACACCGACTCAGCCGCCTTTCGATCATGACGAGCCCGGGCTGGGGATCTCGTTTTCGCTGGGTGTCCGTCCTGGGATCGCGGTCGAAACCACGACCTTCTCGGCCGCCGTGATTCCCAGCGCGATCGCGCGGCGACCGAGGGTACACACGAGGGCGCCTGATTCGGGGCGATTCTCGGCGACTTCGCCCGTGGCGTCGAGCTCGAGGCCGCACTCGCTCAGATAGCGCAGGAACGCGGGATCTTGATCGATCACTCGGACGACCCGAAACCGTTCGCCGGCGCGGAGGTGGGCCAGGGGCGAGCCCTCGATGGCGACGAGCGATCCGTCGGCTCTCGGGATGGGGTCGCCGTGGGGGTCGACGCTGGGGTAACCCAGGAAGGCGTCAATGCGATCGATCAGCCGCTCGGAGGCCGCGTGCTCCATGTGTTCGGCTTCCTCGTGGACTTCGTCCCAGGTCATGGTGAGGGTCTCGGCCAGGAACCGCTCGAGCAACCGATGGCGGCGGATGATCTTCATCGCCAGCCGCTGGCCGGCCTCGGTGAGCTGAACCCCTTCATAGGGCGTGTAGGTGGCCAGGCTGGCCTCCGAGAGCGTCCTGAGCATCCCGGTGACGGTCCCCGGCGACACATGAAGCGCATGGGCGATCTCACCGGTTCCAACGGCCGTCCCGGAGGGGCTCGCCGCGGCGATGAGCGCGATCGTCTTGACGTAATTCTCGACCGTCAGGCTGGGCACGATACGGACTCACGGGGTTCGACTGGCTTGCTCCGTCATCGACCTGGAAGCGACGGGCTCGAACGCGTCACGACCCCTGGAATGGTAAACCAGCCGGGAGCCCGGCGAAAGACCTGCTAATCCCATCGCGCCAGATCGAGAATAACGCGGAAGGTCGCGTTGCCGCGAGATTTTCGAGGAATCAACGCGTCACGAAGTCCTGCAATCGGGTGCATTCCACGAGGCGGTTTAGATTCGCGAGAGTAAAGACCTTGCCTTGGGTCGCCATCAGCAATTTCTTCATGTCCTCGCGCCGCTCCTTGAATCCCCTGCCGCCTATGCAAGCGACGACCTCGAACCTGGGGAGTGCTCTCGCTGACCTCTTTCCTTGGCTCAGGGACGCCAGATGTTGGACGCGGGTCACCTTGTCGCGTGCCGTGCCATCGTCCTCGGTGATTTTGGCCTCGATCACGACTTGTGGGCTGAACTCATCGGGCACGATGAAATCGGGGGCCTGGTCAAATCCCCCGACTCGTTCGGCTCGTTTTGTCTTGCGATAACTCACGCCGGCGCGGCTGAGTACGCCCTCAATGGCGGTCTCCAGGACGTCCCCGACGAGTTCGCTGACGGAATCTCGATGGCCCGCGAAAGGCCGACCAAGGAAGCGCTCGTAGAGAACCATGGCGTACGGCACGCCAAGATCGGCGAGCGGGCGTATGCTTGATAACCCTCGCTTCGTGTCTGACTTGTCTAGCCGATGGAGGACATCCTCGGAAACCGAAGGAGCACCTTCCGAGAGTAGCGCACAGGCCGTATCGACCAGGGCATGGAGTCGCTGGTCCGTAACGCCGCCTGGCTTTCGAAGCGGTCGCAGCGCACCCATTCGGATTTTACGATCCAAGGCGCGGATCGCCCCCTGGGAAACCTCGAATCCAGCACGTTGCCTGGTGACGTAGGCCCATTCTGGTGGCGTGAAACCGAGGATGGCACGGAGTACCACGAAAGTCACGGGCACACGATGAATGGCCGCGACGATTGCTGAGGGATCGAGATCCCGGAAGCCTGACGTCGCTCGCTTTAGCTCCTCATACCCGCTCTCAAAGACAGCATAGTCGACGAACCCTGGACCCTTCGGCATGGTCATGAATTCGGACTCCAGGCAGCCGAACACGGCGTCGACACAGGCCTCTAAATCCGACTGAACTTGCTCGAAAGCGAGCTCAAATGGAAACGGCATCGTGGTCATCCAGTGGAAACAACGGAAGCTGTAGGAGACGATTCGCGGATTTAGCCGTCGTATTTGCGATCAGACACTCGATCAAGCCGAGGCCGTCACCCAGTTCGAGCGCCGCCTCCGCGAAACGGGCCAGGCGGCTCGACGTTGGCTTGCTGGGGTTCCAGTTTGGCCTCAGTATGTGGATTGCGCGGCGGGCGAGGTGCCCGTAAACCATGCACCGGAGGTCGCCGGCCGTCGGGGTCATGCCAGCAACTCGAAGCAAGGCGACCTCGCCCTCCATCAATTCCGCCAACTGGGCCAGCGAGGCAAAAGCCTGGCCACGGCGTGGCTCGCCGTGGTCTCGACAGACGAAGATCGTGTCGACGATCGAGGATCCAGTGCCGTGTATGTGGATTGAGCCTCCCATTTCGGCGGGACAGGGCAAGGTTGCCAGGCAGGCCAGACCCGCGTCCAGAATCGCGACGCCGACGGCATGGTAGGGCTCGAAACGATTGTGGTGGAAGGTGAAGGCCAAGGGAGAGCCAGGTTTGAGCGCTCGTGCCATGGCCTGGTAGACGCTCGAGAGCCCGTCCGTGAAATGCTCAATGCCGCGTGATTCGGTGGCGTTGCCCGTGAGTTCATCGGGCGAACGGGAGGATGGACGCTTGAAGTCGTCGGACTCCGCCCCCGCGAGCCCTCGAAGCCAGACGTAACAAAAATCCATTAACTCGCCATACTGGACGTTGCCATAATAGGGCGGGTCGGTGAAGACAGCGTCGAGACTGGCGGGGGCGAGTTCAATCGCGGTCGAGCTGGCGCACCGTAGCGTAACGGAGCGCGGGCGGGCACCGGTTCGCCGTTCGCCGATCCATTCCCCAGGGATCGTGACCCTCGTCTTTCGGCGGCCCTGTGTGCGCACCTCGAAGGGGGCGTTGCAGTACCTCTTGGCCTTGGCGTATTTTTCCACCACGTTTGTCCAGCCCCCAGAGCCGACGTTTACTCCCTTGCCGTTCACGATCCCGATCAGGTTCGATTCACACTGCACGAGCCCGACGGGAAACCCATGCACCGAGAAGATATCGAGCGACTTGAGCGAGGTCGTGTCGTATCGACAAAGCATGTTCTGGTAACGCAGAAGATCGGAGAGATTGGTCGCCAGGGCTCGCCTGATCCGCTCGTCGGGCGTCGTGGCGATCAGGCGGCAACTGAGATTGAGCCCGATTAACTGTCGATCGCTGAAAAGCTCGCGATAAAATCGATACCCCCAACGATGCAGGCGATTGGTCTCGTCGCCAGGGAGGATTTCCTGGTCTGGGACGAAGTTTAAGGTTGACTCGCGAAGGCGGTCGGCGGCCCACGCGATCCGTTCGAGATCCTTCTCGTCGGGTTTCTTAAAGAATCGCCCGTCGTGATGACCTCGCTGACGGGGGTTGTAATATTCGATCGCGAACAGGCGATGCCGGGGCCGACCAAGCTCAGGTTGGGGATAGAGATTGACCTCGCCACAGCGTCGGCAGAGACAGCGCCCTCGTTTGGCAGGGCCATCAATAGCCAATTCCGCGTGACAGGCCGCGCAATGACCTGGGTTCTTGAGATCAGCGACCTCGTTCAATTCGCCACAGTCGGGGCAGACGAGAACGTTCGCGGCATGCCGGGAATCGGTCGCAAGGAGGTATCCCGGGAAGAGGTCGATTGGATGGTCACAGCCGATGCAATCGATCGATTTCACCCACAGGAAGTACTTGACCGGCACGTCCGCGTCGCCGTAACGAGGGCATTTCGTGCGGTAGAGCCCGCCGACCTCTGATTCGAGCGTGGCGACCATCCGACTGGCGACCACTCGATAGGCGTCGACGTCGAGGTGTTCGATCTCCTCACGGACAATCCAGGCGGCCATGGGGTTGATGTCAAACCCCATCACGTCGCAGCCGACGCGATTGGCCTCGACCAGAGGCGTCCCGCCCCCCATGAAAGGGTCCGCGACCACTCGGCCGGGAAAATCATTGGCCTCGAAGTACGAGTCCTTGAGCGGACCGTCGCCGAATTCCGAGAGCAGCAATCCCCGAAACAGCGTCCCTGGCCGCCTCGCGAACCATTTGTGAACTGCGATGATCGGACGATAGTTTTGCTGGATTTGCTTCTCCTTCAGCGCCAGCGAAGCAACCAAGGAGACGTCGAAATCGTTTTCTATCGACATAAGGAGTCCTTTTACGCGGGAGAATTGCTCATGTTTCGCGGAGCAACCGTCCCGGTGACTTGGCTACGCATTCTCGACGCGTGGAGACCGTGTGTCGAGGCGGAAAAGGAACTCGTCCTCAAGGTCGAAATCGAGAGCCTCCCCGAGCGATAACCCGGGCGCGGGACGCGCGTTGGATCAACCCATGATTGTCGCCCCCCGTGAAAGCCCCCTTTTTCCCCGGGCCGGGTGCCTTGAGTCACTGGCCGCCGGGAGGGGGCGAAGCCTGTCATAGCTGATCGTCGATCCGCAGCCAGGCGGCCTTGAGGTAAGAGCCCTCGGGGGCGTCCAGGGCGACCGGGTGGTCGCCGGCCGCGCCGCCAAACCCCAGCAACTGGGCACGCCGCCCCGCCTTGTCCGCCGCCGCGCGCAACAAACCGAGAAACTCCGTCGGCGGTAACAATCCCGAGCAGGAACAGGATAGTAAGAGCCCTCCCGGCTCGACCAGCTTCATCGCCAGCACGTTGAGGTCGAAATACTTACGCTTACCAGGGGCGACTTCCTCGCGGTCGGCGATCAGCTTGGACGGGTCGAGAACGACCACGCCAAAGAGACGCTCGTTGATCCCCATTTGACGCATGTATCCGAAGGCGTCGGCGTGAATCGCGGTCAGGCGGACATTGTTGGCGTTGGCGTTTTCCCGAACCAGCGCGACGGCTTTTTCATCAAGGTCGACGCACGTGACATCGGCGGCCTTGCCGCGAATGAGCGAGTTGAGCCCAAACCCACCCGTGTAACAGCAGGCGTCCAGGACCGATCGGCCCTCGGAATACCGAGCGAGCTCGCGGCGGTTGTCGCGTTGATCGCAGAAAAAGCCGGTTTTATGGCTCCCGTCGAAATGGATACGATAGCGCACGCCGTGCTCGTTGACGGTCACGAGCGGGGGGAGGTCGGGGCTCACGAGGGGGCGGCCAGCGAAGTCTTCCTGAAGCGCGACCCGCTCGTCGACGTTGACCCGGAAGTGCTTGGTCCCCAGTCGGGCCGCGCAGAGATCCAGAATGGGCCCGATTCGCTGATAGATCCCCAGGCTGAAGATCTCGACCGAGAGGACGTCGTCGAAGCGGTCGACCACGAGCCCTGGCAAGCCGTCGCCCTCGGCGTGGATCACGCGGTAGGCGTTGGTCGCGAGGTCGAGCCCGAGAAGATTCGAGCGCAGGGCGATCGCGCGTTCGACGCGGGCGGTCCAGAACGCGAGGTCTGGTGGCGTGACCCCGCGCGAGACGAATCGAAGGGCGATTCGCGACCGGCCGTTCCAGAGGGCGAAGCCCACGTGCTGCCCCTCGCGATCGATCACCCGGACCAGGTCGCCGAGGTTGGGCGAGGCCGCTCCCTGGGGTCCGTCGACCATCTTGCGATAGACATAGGCGCGATAGCCCGAGGCCCCGACGATCATCGTGGGCAGGGTCCCCTCCGGATCGAGGCTCCGGTCTGGAATGGGGGGCGAGGGCTCGGCCGGCGGAGGCGTTGATCGGATGCGAGCCATGCCTAGTCCTCACCCTCGGCCCAGCCCGCGTCGTCGTCGTCGATCGGACCCGACTCGCGACGCTGGAGCCGCCTGAGCCGCACCAACAGCGCGGTCGCGTAGCGGCTCACCGCCAGATGCTTGGTCAAAACCGCCTCGTTGGCCGCCTCAACCGTGATCGAGGCCAAAATCGCGTGGGCCAGCCGCAGACCCTCCCAGCCCGCCTGAAACGCGCGCGGGCTCGGGTCGGGGTCGCTCCGGGCGATCCGCGCGATTTCACGGGCCTTTCGCAGCATGGACTGGGCGCGCTGAAGCTCGCGCAGGGCCGTACCGGGACTCATCTCCGCCATCAGACAGGGCCTCTTCTTTCGCGGTCACGCGCCCGTCTCGGCGAAATTCGCTTTGAAAGCCTGAGCGCGAAGTACTAAAGTACGATCAAGAGCTTCAATTCACAATCTCAGGAGCCCGCGCGATGCCTGGCGAGCCCGAAACTCAATCCGCCGTGATCGAGCCCGACGTCCAAACCGACGCCGAGCCCGAGCGTGCCACCAAGCGACTCCCCCCTTATAACGTCGTGATCCACAACGACGAAGAGCATACCTTTGAGTATGTGATCGACGTCTTGCTCAAGATTTTCAAGCACCCCCTCCCCCGAGCCAAGGAGCTCACCTGGCGGATTCATACCACCGGCCGGGCGATCGTGTTCACCACCCACAAGGAGCTCGCCGAGCTCAAGCGCGACCAGGTGATCACCTTCGGCCCGGACGCCTGGTCCCAGGGCACGACGGGAGCGCTTCGGTGTCATGTCGAGCCGGCCGTCGGCTAGGCACCGAGCGCGCGAGCCAGCCCCGTGGTGATGTCCGGGAACCGCGGGTTCACTCCAAGGCTTCGTTTTATCAGCGAATTTCGGATGCGTTTATTGCTCGCGTCGCGGGCGGCCTCGGGAGAATCCGCCGCCGGAATCACGAACCGAGGCTCGGGGGCGTGGAGGATCGCGGCCGCCAGCGAATAATACTCGCGCCGACCGACCGGCCGATCGTCGGCGACGAGGTAGAGCGGCTCGGGATGACGGGCGTCGAGGGCGGCCAGGGCCGTGGTGGCGGCGTCCTCGATGGCGATCAGGTTCAGGAACTTGTCCGGATCGCCCGGGATCGGCTCGCCACGCTCGATGAGCCCCCGCCGAACCACCCGGCCCGGCCCATAAAGACCGGCGTAACGCAAGACCACCACCCGCGAGCCTGGCCGCTGCTCGCCCCAGTCGCGCGCGACCCGCTCGGCCGCCAGATACACGCGCCCCGATTCACCCGAGGGCTCGGCCGGCGATTGTTCATCAATCCATTCGCCGTTCGATTGCCCATAAACACCGGTCGTACTGGCCAGGACCAGACGCGAGGTTGACTCGGGTAGCGCGCGGACGAGGTTGCGCAATCCCTCCACGGCGACCTGGGCCAAGGGATCGCCGGCCGCGCGATCGTACCCCACGGCGTAAAAGACGCGATCAGCGCTCGGTAGCGTGAGCAGCGTCTCGGGCTTGAGCACATCGCCGACCAGAGGTTCGATACCGAGCTTGGCGATCGTCTCGGCCCGGGGCGCGGACCGAACCAGGCCCCAGACAGGCTCGCCTCGTTCGTGGATCAAGGCCCCGACTCGCTCGCCGAGATAACCGCAGCCGATGATGAGCGTGCTCATGGGAGCGGCTCGTCGTCATCAATGGCCCTGAGCGGGGCCTCGGTCACGGGCTGGCCGGCGTCGAGATACCCCTGTAGCAAGATCTGGGCCGCCAGTTGATCACGCAACGACTTGCGTTTTTTCCGTTTAAGGCCGGCGTCGATCATGAGGTGCTCCGCCTCGATGGTGGTGAAGCGCTCGTCGAAAAAGACCACCGGTCGCTCGGTCACCCGCGCGAGCCATGCCCCGAACGCGCGGGCGGCGTGGGCTCGCTCGCCCTCCCGTCCGGTCGTGTGGACCGGCAGGCCGACGACGATCCGGGAGACGTCGTTTTCGTCGGCAAGCTCGCGGTAATGCCGCGCGTCGGCCGCCTCGCCCCGGGGGGAATAGACCTCGAGCGGAAACGCCATGGTCTGGCCCGCGTCGCTCAGCGCGGCCCCGATCCGGCGGTCGCCGTGGTCGATGCCCAGGATTCGTGTAATCGGTTCCATTGGCCCTGACTGCTCGTGAATCATTCGCCGACCCACGCATTATACCCTGTCGTCAAAACCGACAGGAGATCGCCACGTGGGTATGGTCAACCGAGGGGGATTCACGCGCGGAGCGCGCCACGGAGGTCGATTCAGCGGCGAGCGCCCGCCCCGCGCGGTTCCCGGTCCGAGTCTGTCACGCTTCTTGACGCCGACGCCATGAAAGCCGATTCAGTCGGTCTTTCGCACCAGGACCGTGAGGAGAATCAGTGCATGGTCGTGTTCAGGATCGTGGGATCAGAGAGGGATGGCTTCGATGTCGTTTCGCTTCGGTCGTATACCGGTCGTCCCAGGACCACTTAGGTGCGAAGCCGAGGCGGCTCACTGGCTCACGCGTCGGGCACGTAGTCTGACGACCGCGCCAGCGCGTGCAGTCCCGAAGCGCCCACGCCGCGATCACCGCCGACCGCGGGACGGGCTCATTTCGGCTCGAGCAAGATCACCTCGTCGCGGATGGCGACCTTGAGCCCCAGCGATTTCGCGAACTGGTTGAGCGCCTGGCCGAAGGAGGCGTCCTTGACCTTCGACGAGACGAGCCGCCGTGGGTCGATCTTGCCGTTTAGGACGGCGCGGGGGTCGAGGAGGACCTCCATCCCCATTTGCCGCTGGAGCATCGTGAGTGCTTGCTCGAGAGGCTTATTCTCGAACTCGAGCGAGATTCTCGCCCTCGGTTCCGCGAGAATCCGCTCGATCCGCGCCTTCTCGGACTTTTGCACCGCCGATTCGCTGGTGACGGCGGAAGGATCCTTGAGCGAAATGACATAGCCCTTGGGCCCGATCGTCGCCTGAAGGTCGAAAGGATCAAGCAACAGTTCGAAGGCGCTCCGAAGCGAGATGCCCATGAAATACACGTATGGCAGCCTGGCGAGGTCGGCCTTTTTCTCGCTTTCGGGGCTGGCGAACGTGATTTCCTGATCGATCGCCTCGCCGAGACTCTTGAGAGCCACGCGGAGCGGGCCTTTTCCCACGGGGAAGAATGCCTTGCGCTCGAGCATCCGGGGCAAGATCACGGTTAAGGGCGGCTTGGGGAATTTCGCGGCCAGGGCCTCGAGATCGACCTGGCCCACCACGTTTCCGCTGGGATCGATCAGGATCGGCGTCGGGATCATGTCGATCGAATACGCGGTGAACGACTTGGGATCGTCGTCGATCAAGACCGGGAACGGGTGATTGTGCCCGTACCAGTAATACGTGATCACCTGTTCGATCTTTTTGTCGTATTCCGCGAGCGACCTAGCGGTCAGGTCGACCTCGCCCCTCGCCCCACCGGTGTGGATGGTGAGGATCACGAACTGGTCGCGGTAAGCCGCGTAATCCTCGTTGAACGCCATCAGTCGGGGCATCTGGAAACGGACGCAGGGCTGACACCAGAACCCCCAGAAATAGAGCAAGACCCACTTGCCCTTGTAATCGGCGACCTGGACCGTCTTGGGAACGCCGCGAGCCTCCAGGACGTGGAGCCGTGGGGCGGGCTTGCCCTTGAGCTTGACGATCGCCTTGAGCGGCAGGCTGATCGTCCCCAGGTCGACGTCGGTCTCGTAGGGCTTGATCGTGATCCGGCGGATCACGTCGACGTAATCCCCCCCCTCCCCGCCGACCATGAGGCTATAGTCTCCAGGAGGAACGAGCATGTCGAACCGCTGATGGTTCGACGCGAAGTACCCGTGCCGCGCTGAACCGAGCTCCTTTCCCATGAAGAGGATCGCGAACGACTGGAGGACCTTGCGCTTGGTGTCGTCCTTGCAGTCGATCACACCGCGAAGGCGGACGAGCTTGCCGATCGAGATCTCGACCGGCTTGCCGGCGTTTTTGGGGTCGACGATGACAAAGCCGCCGCGTTTGGTGGCCTCGTCGCGCGCGATGAGCTCGGATGGGGCTCCGTGAAAAGTCCGTTCGATGGCGAATTTGCCCTCGGCGTCGGTCTTGACCGAGCGCATGCTGAACCTCGGCGCCGCGGCGGGGTCGGCCGTGTCCTCGTCGAGCCCGACCTGCCCGCCGACCAGGACGCCGGCGACCGGCTTGCCATCCGCGTCGACCACCCGCCCGCGGATCATCCGCGTCCCATACACCGCTTGATCTTGGCCCCAGGAGGGTGCCGAGCACACGAAAAACAGAGCCGTCCAAAGCACCCGACCCGAGTTTTTCATCGAGCTTGCTCCCGAATAAGGCCTTTCGCGGTGTTGGAATCATGGATTCATGAGTGTGACGCGTGTCGATGTGGGAGTCAAGGGGCCGAGGATCTCCTCTTGGCGATGGATTTGACCTCGCGTGGTTGCCGCCTGGGAGTGGTGTCGGCTTACGCGACCCGCGGGACGTGGCAGGCGGCTTCATAGCTTGATTCGAGCTCATGGTCGCGGAGGGGCATGGCGGCCGCTTAACTTGGATCGCAGCGACGCGGGTCGCACGATCCAAAGGTTGTCGCCCCCGCGAGAGGGTGGCTGTTGGATGGATTGGACCACCCGCGTGGTCGGGCCGGAGGCGTTGACACCTTGCCGAGAGCGGAACAATCGATAAGGATGATGATTCACACGGCCACCCGGTTTGAAGTGTGGGGCCGGCCGGAAGATTGAGCGCCTGGCGAGAGGCCGCGGCGATGATGCGTCGCGAGCGAATCTCGTGAGGGGCTCGGCTTTTGAACCCGAGATCAGTCCCCAGGAGCGACCGTGAAAACCGCGACATTCGACCTGAAGACGTCCTTGTCCATCGCCCTGGTCTTGTTTGGGAGTCTCACTCCATCAATCGCCGCGTGGGGGCAAGCCGGTGTCGATGCGAAGTCGGCGGCGATGGAGGCCGCCAGGAAACTCGCCCTTGAGCCCGGCTATCACTTGACGACCACCCTCGTGACCGGCGACGCCAACGTGCCCGGCAGGGGCCGGGTCGTTCTGGGCCAGTCGGAGAAGGACGGCTTCACGCGGGTCGCGATCCCCGCCGAAACGGGTCGGCTCGAGTTCGTGACCCGGGGAGGGAACTCCCCACCTCGGCGGGGAAGGCCGGCCGGGGGGGGCGGTAGCTCCACTGACGCCGCCATCAAGCATCCCCGGGGCTCGGTGATGTTCCGGTTCAAGGCGGGCGTGCTGCCCGAGCTGACATTCATGCTCGGTGGCTCGCGCACGATGGTCGATCACGAGGTCGGTCTCGATCGGACGACCACGACCATGATCAGCGATCTCGGAGCGGAGAAAGTCGAGATTCCCGAGGATGCCCGGGAGATCGCGGACGCGCGGGTGGCCGCGGACGAGCCCAAGGTTTTCGTTCCCGAGCCTGGATTCCACGCGCTCTTCGATGGTCGGACTCTCGCTGGCTGGGAGGGCCGGCCAGGATTCTGGTCCGTCGAGGACCGCGCGATCGTCGGGCGCACGACCAAGGAAAACCCGACCCGCGGCAATACCTTTCTGTTCGCGAAGTCGGACGGCAAGAATCTGATTGTCGACGACTTCGAGTTGCGGCTTTCGTACAAGATCACCGCGGACAACGACCGGGGATTCGCCAACTCGGGCATCCAGTATCGCAGTCGT
>JAKBAP010000313.1 GCA_021808995.1 Planctomycetota bacterium
CGCGGAAGGTTGCCAGGAATGTGTCTCGGCATGCCCGACCGATGCCATCGTCCGAGATCGGCAAGGACTCAGGCTCGACCTGGGCCGATGCCTCTTTTGCGACGATTGCGTGACCGCCTGCCCGACTGGCGCGATCCGCTTTTCGACCGATCACCGGATGGCCGTCCGCGCGCGGGAAGACCTGATCGTGCACAGCGGTCGCGAATTCGCGCCGGCTCGATCGCTCGAAGGCGAGATGCTCCGGATCTTCGGCCGTTCGCTCAAGCTCCGCCAGGTGAGCGCGGGGGGAAACGCCGCCGAGGAAGCCGACCTGAACGTCCTCGGCACCGTGGTCTTTGACCTGGGGCGGTTCGGGATTCAGTTCGTCGCCTCGCCCCGCCACGCCGACGGCCTCGTGGTCACCGGCCCGGTCACGGTAAACATGAAGCAAGCCCTACTCACGACCTACGCCGCCGTACCAGCGCCGAAGCTCGTGATCGCGGTCGGGGCCGATGCGATTTCGGGCGGCCTGTTTCGAGGTCGACCCGAGGTGAGCGACGGAGTCACGGATCTGATCCCAGTCGACCTTTATATCCCCGGCTGGCCCCCGCACCCACTCACGATACTAGACGGACTGCTGAGGCTCTTGGGGCGGATTGAACCTCGTGGTCCGGGCCGATAGGCACTCGCGCTAGCCCTCCCCGCGGCGGGGATCACGGCGAGAGGGCACCGATCTGAAGCCACCAGGATCGCGCCAGTCCCCTTGTCGCATGGCGAATTTACAAGGTAGATTTGATAGGCCGCTCGATGGTCGGGGGGCATCGCCGAACGGGGTTGTGGCCCCGATCGACCGAACGACGTCGATGGTAGGGCCAGACCGCGAATGCCGCCGCTTGAAGTTTACATGCTTGGCGAGGTTGGCTTTCTGGAGATCCAGCAACTCCAGCGGCGGATCGTCTACGACCTGGGCGAACAGGCGGGGGCCGCGCTGATCCTGTGCGAGCATCCCCCCACCATCAGCGTGGGGCGAACGGGCAGCCGCGCCCATATCGCCCATGACGACCTCACTCTGAAAGCCCTCGGCATCAAGGTTCACTGGGTCAATCGCGGCGGCGGCTGCGTCCTCCATACCCAGGGTCAGCTCGCGGCCTACCTGGCGATCCCGCTGGGCTCGATGGGTGTCACGCTGTTTGAATACTTGAATCTCCTGAACCAGGCCGTCGTCGGCGTGCTGGCCGAATTCGACCTGGCTGGCCAAATACGACCCGACCTGCCCGGGGTCTTTTCGGGACCCGCCCGGATCGCCTCGATCGGCGTGGCCGTCAGCCGCGACATCGCTTACCATGGGCTCACACTGAACGTCGGCCCCTATCTGGATTTTTTCAAGGTCATCCAGGAGCCGGGGATTGATCACGCCCCCCTGCGCCAGACCTCGATGGAATCGCGCAGACAACGACCGGCCTCGATGCCCCGAGTTCGCGAGGCGATGATTCGCCGGCTGGAACAGGCATTTGGTCTAGAACAGCATCATATTTACACAAGCCATCCCATGTTAAGCCGCGGGAAGGCGAGGAGCGTTCATGTTCCCAGCCTCGGGTAAGGACGGGAATTCCGCCTTGTTGCCGGTCCTGAGCGCCGGCGAGGGGACGGGCGAGGGTGAGCCGGCGGGTCGGCCGCGGCGGCTGCCGCCGTGGCTCAAGCGCCCGATCCCGGCCGCGGGGGGAGTTGGTTTCACGCGCGACCTGGTCGCCGAGCTTGGGCTCGAGACGGTCTGCGAAAGCGCCAAGTGCCCGAATCGCTCGGAATGCTGGACTTCACGCACCGCGACCTTCATGGTGCTGGGCGAGGTTTGCACGCGTCCGTGTGGGTTTTGCGCGGTCCCGCGCGGCAAGCCCGAGGCGGTCGCCGACGACGAGCCCGAACGTCTCGCGGAGGCCTGCGCTCGGCTGGGCCTCAAGCATGTTGTGATCACGTCGGTCACCCGGGATGACCTCCCCGATCAGGGCGCGCGCCATTTCCGGGACTGCGTGCTGGCGGTGCGTTCCCGGCTCGACGCCCAGATCGAGGTCCTGACCCCCGATTTCAGCGGCCGGCCCGAGCTGATCGACCTCGTGATCGAGTCCAGGCCCGATGTCTTTAACCACAATCTCGAGACTGTCGCCCGCTTGCAACAGGCCGTCAGGCGGAAGAGCCAATACGCGACCAGTCTGTCGGTGCTCAGGCACGTGAAACAGGCCGCTCCCACGATGAAGACCAAGAGCGGACTGATGCTAGGGCTGGGCGAAACGACCGAGGAAGTGATCGAGACCCTGGCCGATCTTCGCATGATTGGCTGCGATTTCCTGACCCTGGGCCAGTATCTTCAGCCATCGACCCGGCATCTGCCTGTGATTCGCTATCTTCATCCCGACGAATTTGACGAGCTTGGGCGAATCGCGCGACGAATGGGGTTCGCGCAGGTTGCCAGCGGCCCGTTCGTGCGGTCGAGCTATCACGCGGGTGAAATGGCCCAGGCCGCGACCTGAGCCCCGAATCAGACCCCCAGCACGCGGTCGCGGGCCGTGACTTCCCATTGGCCCGCCACCCTGCCGTCCTGAATCACATACGCCCGGCGGTGCAAGGCGACGGTGGGGCAAACGTGGGTGGGGATGGCGAAAAGCTCCTGCCCGATCGCATATTCACCAGCGCGGGACGTTTCGAGGACCAGATGCTCCTCGCTGTGGTTCACAGGCTTCGCGTCCTCGAGCCCGAGCACCCGAGCCCGCTCGCCGGCGGGATCGGCGGCGACAGCCTTATGACCCAGATCCAGACACAGACGGTCAGGCCGGGGGCGACTCACGACTCGGGTGAGCAAAAGCGCGGCCGACGCGAAACGAAGGTCGGGAAAGCGATCACGATAGCTGGCGTCGTGCAGGATGATCGTCCCCGGCGAGCACTCCACGCCAGGCTCCTCGAGCGCGGCGTGAATCGGAAACGTCGGCGTCCCGCCCATCACCAGCCGGGGGACTTCCAGGCCCCGCCCCCTCAGCCGCTCGGCCGTTTCCAGCACCATTCGCTGACCCGGACGAGCCGCGGCCGCGCGAGCGCTGGGCTCGGAATCACGTACGTGGCCATCATAGGCGTGCAGCCCATCGGCCTTGAGATTCGGCAATCGATCGATCAAGGCATAAAGCTCGTCCGCTTCATCACCCGCCCCGATTCCCGTCCGGCCCATTCCGATATCGAGGTCGACCAAAACCCGCAACGGACGATCGAGGCCGCCAGCCGCCTGGGAAAGCGCGCGGGCCGAATCGGGATGGTCGACCGTCGCCCGGAAGGTCGTGCTCCGATAGCCACGAACCAGATGCACGTAGCGGTCGATATTAGGTCCCACCAGCGGATACGCCAACAGCACGTCACCCCCCCCGGCCGCGGCGATCATCTCGGCCTCGGCGATGGTCGCGCACTTGTGCTTCCGGATCCCCAGTGATTCCTCGAGCCGGACGATCTCGGCCATCTTATGAGTCTTGACGTGCGGACGAAGCCGGTCGGCCCCGCGCGCCATCGTGATCATCGTCTGGAGGTTTTGACGGATGATCTCGGGGTAGACCAAGAGCGACGGACTGAGCAGGTCGGATGAATCACGAATCGCGTAACGTGGGTCGATCATGAAACGCGAGCCCCAGGTTCCAAGGAGGTCCAGCACGCCGCACCTAGCATACCGCCCCCCCACCCTGGATCGCGAGAACGTTCCGCTGAAACGACGCGAAAGCCGCGATCAGGCATCGATGTCTGGTTGATCGACCATGCCATGGGTGAAGGCCGATCAGGGAGGTGGGATCACGGGGCAGCCATTCAGTAAGCGACGTCCCTGCTGTTCGTCGATCGCGAGCTCCTCGAGTAGGCGATGGCGGATGGTGGTGAGGAGCCGATCGAGCGATTCCTGGGTCGAGTCGGGAAGCCTGACCGCGCCGCCCGCGCGTTTATCGTGTCCGCCGGCATTTCCTAGCCCGTTGACGACCACGGCGAGAACCTCGCCCGCCGCTCCGCCCAGCCGGCTAGCCCGGAGCGAGAGCTTGAGCATCCCATCAAACACGCCCGCCGCCAGCGACCAGTGAACCTGGTCGAATCGCACGAAGAAATCCGCGATCTCGGCGATGATGTCGGGCTGGGTCACGACATCGCACCAGCTCACCACCAGGTTGTCATAGAGAAAGGCATTCGCGAGTGCGATCTGGAACGTCGCGAAGTGACTTTGAGGGAGCTTTGGATTCTTGATCTGGGCGAGCAGATCCTTGTCAGCGCGGGGGAAAAGCCAGATCAGCGCCCCGTCATCGAGCGAGCTCGCTTCGCGCGGGTATCCGGTGGTTTCGGAATCGATGCCATAAAGCAGGGCCGTCGCCAAGGCGGGCGACGCCAACACCCCCTGCTCGAGCAAATAGCCCGTCACCATCGTGCTCGTCGCGCCCAGGTGCGTGCGAATGTCGCGAAAAAGCGCGGTCTGGGTGTCACCGCCAGTCTCGTGATGATCGATCACCACGTGCGGCATCACCTCCTCGCTGTGTCGCCGACCCGTCCGGGGCTGGGTGTCAACCATCACGAGGGCCGTCTCGGAATCAATCTCGACCTGCTCGACGGGGATCAGCTCGATCGGGATCAATTCGACCATCGCTCGATTCTCCGATCGCGCGATCATCCCGTCGACCGTCAAGACCACCGGCTTGCCCGGCTGGGTGGTCTCCACCAGCGCCTTGATCCCCAGCATGCTCGCCAGCGAGTCCGGGTCGGGATTCACATGCGAGACCACGACCACCCGGCGAAACGGCCGAATCACTTCCAGAAGCCGCTCGCATCGGGTGCGGCGATCGATCCGTGGTGCCTCGGATTCCGACCCCTGGAGTTCATCCGTCATCGTCGACACGATTCTCGAATCCCAGGTCCAGGTGTGAGGCAAACGCCGACGATCCGGTTCCTCCCAGATCGACGCGACTCATTATTAGACTACTCAACCCTACCCGACCCCGCCAGAGCCCCGCTCATGAACCCGCCCCCGCCTCCTTGTCCAAGGCGATCTCCAAAGGTATCATGCACGTGTCGAGCTGTTCCCTAACCACAATCAGGGTCGCGGCTTACGATGCACGCGTACAGCCCGAAACGCCCCGGGACAGGCACCACGCGAAAGGCTGATTCGCGAACCGCCGCCCCCCGCGCCTGGGGCTGGCCAGAGCCCGCGCGTCACCTGCTGGCCGCGCTCTCGATCGTGACCGCCATTGGCCTCGGGACGGCCTCGCTAACCACCCTGGGACCTGGCGAATCCCTTGCCCCACCCCCTCGGCTCGAGCTTGATCTCAATACCGCGCCGGCCCATGTGCTGGGATCCCTGCCCCAGGTCGGACCCGCTCTGGTCGATCGGATCGTCGCCATTCGTCGCCATCGCCCCCTGACCTCGCTGGCGGACGCCAGGGCTCGCGTGCCAGGCCTGGGCCGCGCCACCGTCGCCCAGATCGCACCACACCTCGCCGCCAATCTCCCTCGAACGCTCGCCGGCGACACCACCACCAATCCCCCAAAAACCCGCCGCCCCACGACCAACCGCAAGCGCCGGCTCGAGACCGCACTTGCCACCAGCAACAACGACAGGTAAGTTAAACCGTTGTTGAACATCCAGCGAAGGGTCGCCTCAAGGCCGAGGCGTGGTCGCGGTTCGAGGTCGAGCGTCATGGCGATTTCAAGAGTCTGGCTCAAATGGTCGCCCTGCGTGCTCGCGATCACGATCGGCTCGTGCGCCGGCGTTGCCCAGGCCCAGCTTCCACGGCCCCACTTGACGAGCCTCTCACGCATTGGCGTTCGCGTGGGTGAGTCGGTCGAGACCACCGTCCGGGGCACGGATCTGGAAGGGGCCGAGCGGCTCTGGTTTGACCACCCGGGAATCACGGCCGACCGCGTGAAGGACGGCGTCTTTCGCGTGACCGCCCGGCCGGACGCTCCGCTCGGCTGCCATGATGTTCGGGTCGTGGGACGATTCGGCGTGAGCAACCCGCGGACATTCGTGATTGGCGACCGACCCGAGACGGCCGAGACCGAGCCCAACAATAGCCCCGATCGCGCGAACCCTGTCGAGATTGGTTTCCTGATCAACGGCGCGATCGATGGAGCGACCGATGTGGACCATTTCGCGTTCACCGCCAGGCGTGGCCAGCGGCTTTTTATCGAGCTCGACGCCGAGCGTGTCGAGAGCCGGCTCGACGCGACGATCCGGCTCTCCGGTCCCGCCGGAACCGAGATCGCCGAAAGCCGCGACGTGATGGGGGCTGATCCATTTCTGGACATCGTGATCCCCGCCGATGGACGCCATGTGCTCAAGGTGCACGACGCGATCTATGGGGGCGCGCCCGATTACGCCTATCGCCTGACCATTCACGAAGGCCCGTATCTCGACGCCATTTCCCCCTGCGCGGCCAGCGTGGGGGGGACTCGAC
>JAKBAP010000314.1 GCA_021808995.1 Planctomycetota bacterium
GCCATCGGGGACGTCGTCGGCTTCGCCGCCGGGATGATCATCTGGTTTCTGGATCGTCCGGCATCGCCGCGCGGGCGATCAGGAACCACTCCCGACTTCCCGCTGGCAAGCGACGGAGCCCAGGTGCTCGTCATGGATGATGGGGTTCCACTCGGTGCCCAACCGGAGCTCAGCCTGCTCGGCAAATTCTGTACCCTCCTGGCGATTGTCTTATGCTGGATTCCGATGGCCGGACTGGTGCTGGCGATTCCCGCGTTCTTCGCGCATCGAAACGCAGGGAAGAAGATGGGCCTTCCGTTGACTGGAGGGCTCGTGGTCTCGGTACTGGCCACGACGTTGTTTTTCATCGCAATGGCATTCGCGCCGCGCAGGTAGGCGTTCGAGCACGCTTGGGGATGAGAGCGCGACCCGTGGAATGGCTCAGGAGCCGCCCTTGCCTTTCGCCCTCGGCTTCGTGGGCCTGGGGCGAACGCGATTCGGGAGCGGGTCGCCCGTCTCACGATCAAACTCGTCGGGGCTGGGCCGGTCGGAGATCACGTCGTCCGTCTCACGTCCCCATTTCGAAAGCGCCTGACGCAGTTCGCGCAGGGCCGCGGCGTGGGTGGGGTCGTTCGCCAGATTGATCAATTCGTGAGGGTCCTCGTCAAGGTCGTAAAGCTCCTCGACGGGACGGGGATGGATGAAGCAGGCCGTCTGAGCGGGCGTCAGCTTCCCCAGGTCGCGGAGCCCACGCATGGCCACGAAGGTCAGGCTTCGAACGGCGTCGGCCGGGGGTGTCAGCGGATTCTGTGCGTCGTTGTTCCTGATGTATTTGAAACGCTCCGATCGCACGCATCGGCCCTGGGCGAGGTAGTCGTGCCAGTTTCGCTCGGCGAGGATCATGTCCCGTACCTTGGCCGTCGGGTCCGTGAAGAGCGGCGAAAAGTCCCTCCCCTGGAAGCTCGTGCCCGGCTCGACCCCCGCCAGTCTCAGGATCGTGGGCGCGATGTCGATCGTGCTTACCAGGCGTTCGCATCGGCTCTCGGGCTTGATATGGCCTGGCCATCGAGCGATCAAGGGAGTCTTGATCCCTGAGTCATAGAGCGTGGTCTTGCAACGAGGGAACGGTCGGCCGTTATCGCTCAGGAATAGGACGAGGGTGTTGCCGGCGATTCCCTGGCGATCGAGCTCGCCCAGCACGTCCCCGACGTAGCCATCGAGCCGGCTGATCTCGTCATAGTACAGGGCCAGGTCCTTGCGGACCTCGGGCGTGTCGGGCAGATAGGGCGGGATGACGGCGTCGTGAGGCCGGTGTGGGACGGGGATGGAGCCAGGCTCATAGTCGCGGTGGGGGTCGAGGGCGGCCAGCCAGAGGAAAAAGGGTCTCTCCTTGGGACGGTCCTGGAGGACCTTGACCCACTGATCGCAGCCGCTCTTGACCGCGCTGGTGCCGGGGGCGGTCATCGATTGCTTGGGGTTGGAGAGCTGGAACCCCGCGGGGTTGGCTTCACGCACGAGGTCAAACCGGCGTTTGGCGTCGGTGCCCAGGTGCCACTTTCCGGCCGCGGCGGTCCAGTAGCCGGCCGAGCGGAGTTTTTCCGCGAAGCCAATTTGATCGGGGGGCAAGGGCTGGTGCAATTCCTCGGCCCCGGTGTTGTGGGGGTAGCGCCCGGTGAGGATGCTCGAGCGGCTCGGGCTGCATGAGCTAGCGGTCACGAAGGCCCGGTCGAACCGCATGCCCGCTCGGGCCAGCCGGTCGATGTTGGGGGTCTTGACCGAGTGGTTCCCGAAGGCTCCGCTATCCTCCCAGCCGAGGTCGTCGGCGATGATCAAAACGACATTCGGCCGCGGCGGGGATTGAGCGCGACCGGAACCCGCCAGGCCCAAAATCGCCACGATCGGCCCGATGATCAAACTCACGATATTTCGCCGCATTCGTGCCTCCTGGGGTTGAGGCGCTCAGCGTGGGTCAACCGTTTTTCAGTGGTTCCGCGAGCGCACGGCGTCGGGCATGCCATCCGGGGCGCGTTCACGACGCCCGGAGGGCCTGGGTGGCGGGCTGGACGTCGACGCCGTGGTCGCGCAGGAAGTCAGCGCACCTGCGAGGAAGGCGGCAGACGACGCGGACGCGGTCGTCGCGGTAGACGCGGTCGTGGATCTCGGCGTGGCGCGCGAGATAGGCCAACACACGGCCGTCGGCGACGTCGGTTTCGATCTCGGCGTCGACGGCCCGTTCGCTCATCGCCTCGCGAACGGCGGCCTCGAGCCCCTCTAACCCCTCGCCCTTGGCGGCGCTCACGACCACCGAATCGGCGTGGCGCGCCATCAGGACGTCGAGATAGGATTGATCGGGCACGCGATCGGCCTTGTTCAAGACCAGGAGCGTGGGATGATCCTCGAGCTCGAGCTCGGCCAGGACCGCCTTGACCGCCTGGATCTGGCTCTCGGCCGCCTCGCTCGAGGCGTCGACGACGTGCAAGAGCAAGTCGGCCTGGCGGGCCTCTTCCAGCGTGGCCTTGAACGACGCCACCAACGAGTGTGGCAAGTCGCGAATGAAGCCAACCGTGTCCGAGAGGAGCGCGTGACCGCCCCCCTTGAATTTCCACTTCCGGGTTCGCGTGTCGAGCGTGGCGAAAAGCTTGTCCTCGACCTTGACCCCAGCGTCGGTCAGCGCGTTCATGAGCGTGCTCTTGCCGGCGTTGGTGTAACCGACCAGCGAGACCGTCGGCGCGAGCGAGCGGCTCGCGACCTCCCGTTCCTTTCGTGCCTGGATCTTCGTGAGTTTATTCTTGAGCTCGCTGATCCGGTGGGCCACGATCCGGCGGTCTTCCTCGAGCTGCTTTTCACCAGGTCCACGGACGCCGACGCCCCCCTTGTAACGCGACAGGTGCGTCCACATCCGCTTGAGCCGGGGCATCGCGTACTCGAGCTGCGCGAGCTCGACCTGCAAGTGCGCCTCGTGCGTTCGCGCATGGGTGGCGAAGATGTCAAGGATGACCTCGGTACGATCGACCACCTTGATCTCGAGAGCCCGCTCAAGATTGCGAGTCTGGGCGGGGCCCAGGTCGTTGTCAAACACCACGACGTCGGCCTCGTGAGCCGTCGCGAGCTCCTTGAGCTCCGTCACCTTGCCCGAGCCCAGGTAGGTCGCGATGTCGATTTGCTTGCGCTTTTGCAAGAGCGCGCCCACGATCGTGATCCCGGCCGTCTTGACCAGGCCCCGGAGCTCGTCCAGGGGGTCGTCGAGGTGCTCCTTGTCGGGAAGGACGACGCCGGCGAGAATCGCCCGCTCACGTCGACCCAGAGGCATGTCGCGAGTTGGATCAGTCAAAGTCGAGTCGACCTCGTTTCGAGGAAAAGAGGACGTGAAAGCCAGCGTTAGCTCGACTAGAGGATTCTACGGGTCCATGGGGGCAACGGTCAACGACCATCACGCGCGATCCTGAAAAAGGTCGCCTCAAATCAACACCTTTCGAGGTTGGAGCCAACCCCCCGCGGGATCAAGCTCGGCGAGCGCGACCAGGGCCCCCGCCTGATCGATCAGGGCGATGGACTTGGCGGAGGGGTCGTCGCTTGAGGGGGCGTGGCGGCTCGCGATTCGCTTGCCAAGCGCGATCGCCGCCGTTTCGGTCGGGTCGAGCTCGATTCGGGGCAGGTGTCGCACCGCGAGCGCGGGGTCCAAGAGCATTTCCGCGATCACCCCGTTCTCGAATTCGTCTGGAGAGAGAGCTTGATCGAGGGTGAAGCCGCCGATCCGGGCGCGCCCGAGCGTTTGCACGTATCCCGACGAGCCAAGCGCCTCCCCGACATCCCTGGCCAGCGACCGGATATAGGTCCCGCCCCCGCAATCGACCTCGAGCGTGAGGACGGGCCAAGCGTAATCCAGCACGGCGACACGATCGATGCGAACTGGCCGGGCCTTGAGCTCGACCACGGTCCCTTGCCGAGCCAAGTCATAGGAGCGGCGGCCGGCGACCTTGAGGGCGGAAAACCGCGGCGGGATCTGCTGGATCACCCCATGAAACGGGGCCAGGGCCGCGGTGATCTCCTCCATGCCGGGAATCGGGGGCGAGTCGTCGTACTCAATCTGGCCGTCGGCGTCGAGGGTGTCGCTATGAGCGCCCAGGCGGATCGCGACCTGGTAGGTTTTGGCCAGCCCTTGAATCGTCTCGACTAGTCGGGTGGCCGCTCCGACGCAGACGACCAGGACCCCAGTCGCCAGGGGGTCCAGCGTCCCCGCGTGCCCCACGCGAGCACCCGGCAAGCGTCTGGCCACCGCGTCAACCATCGCGCGCGAGGTCGTCCCCGTCGGCTTGTCAATCACCAGGATTCCATTCAAGTTCATGCGCGAGAGACTCAATCGTGAGAAAACCGTCGTCGCCAAGAAAGAGACGCACAACCCGCGACCCAGGTTCGCCCGGTTCGCCAGGCTGTCACGCTTGACGAGGGCAACCACTTACTCTAACGTAAAATCCCTGTTGATCAGTACCACGACGAGGGGCGAATTCTCCCGACGCGCCGCTGTTCTTGACCTGGGTCCGTCGATGCCCATCCTGCCGGCCGAGCCCGATTGTTACCCCCCGAGCCTGTGGGATGACCAAGCTCCCGAGACCACGGATGGCGAGGTCGCGTGGTGGTGCCTGCATGCCAAGCCACGCCAGGAAAAAGCCATCGCCCGCGAGCTCCGCAAACAGGGGGTTGCCTATTATTTGCCCCAGGTAACGCGCGAGAGCCGAACTCCGCAGGGGCGGTTGATCCGCTCGATCGTGCCCCTGTTCGCGGGGTATCTGTTTCTCCGGGGTGATCGTGTTGCCAGGCTCGCCGCTCTGCGAGGGGACCGGCTGGTGGGGGTGCTCGACGTGGTCGACCAGGCATCACTGGAACGCGACCTGCGACAGATCCATCGGATGCTGAGCTCGGGGATCCCTGTCGTCGAGGAGCCGGCCGCGCCCGTGGGGGCTCTCGTTCGAATTACGAGCGGACCCCTCCGCGGGATGATCGGCAAGGTGGTCCGGCGTAGTCAGCGGGATCAATTCGTGGCCCTGGTGCGGTTCCTGGGCCGGGGCGCGACCGTCGAGCTCCAGGATTGGCAGGTCGAGCACGTTGACTGAGGGGAGCCTGGATCACCGCGTGGAAGCCTTCGGTTCGTTCTGGGTGACTCCGACGCCCGGAAGCCGGAGATCCTCGAGCGTCGCCCCTTGTCGTAGGGCGGTTACGGCCTCGGTATATCGAGCCGCTTTCGCCATGCGGTCAGCGCCATCGTATCGATAGCCGGCGACCCTGCGGTAATGCTCGGCCGTCCGCTCACAGACGGTCGCCCATCGATCGGTCGTGAGGCCATGGCGGGCGGCGATCTCGGGGACGCTCAAGTGATCGTCGAGATTGGGCGCCACCAGGCCCCTGTCCTTGAGCGCGCGCACAACCGTGCTCGCCAGCGCGACCATCCCTCGCAGGGTGGGGTGATGGGTGTCCTGAATGACCTCGTCGCCGATGAGCCCTGTCGAACTGACCACGGAGAGCGCGGCCCGGCCGTCGACCAGGATGGCGCGGGGATGGCGGCTGGCGACTTCGCGGTAGGCGGCCCGAAAGGAGGCCGGGCAGCGGATCGGCAGGCCGTCGTCATCGAGGGCGGCTAGGAAATGGGGGGCGGCCTGGTTGATTCGCCCCGACTTCTCGAGCAGGTGTCCCAGGCGATAATGCGCCTCCGCGAATCCCTCATGCCGCGCGATGATCGCGGTATAAATCGCCTCCGCTTGCTGGGGCTGGTCCGATTCCAGGGCTCGGGCTTGCTCGAAATCGAGGACCAGCCGACGCCGCTCATCCAACCCGACCGATGCCGGGAGGGTCGATCGGCTGGGCTCGTAATTGGACTCGTTCGCCGGCGGGATGATCAGGACCGGGGTGGCCTGGATCGTCTCGCAATAGGCCGTGATCGCTTCCAACCGGCGGCGAAAGTCGGCGAGGATCTCGGCCGTCTCCGATTCGCTGGCCTGAGGGGGGTCGATCAACCGGTGCCGGCCCGCCAGGGGTGGAAGATCAAGGCGGTTCTTGCTCACGATCTCATGGACCAACCGGCAAAACGGCGAGACCAGAAGAGCCCGATGCACGACCTGGAAAACACGAGAGCCCGACGCGAGATCGAGCCAGGCCACGCGCTCTTCCTCGAACCGGGCGGCGAATTCATTGTGGCCGGAATACACGATCACCATGTCTGGCCGGCGCGTGATCCGCGCGAGCCGTTGGTGCTGTTGCTCGAGATCCTCGCCCAGCCAGGCCAGGATCTCGCATTCGACCGAGCGCCCGGGGAGGGCCGCCTGGATTCGATCGGCCACGATCTGGCCGACCGAAACCCAGGGCCGGTAGGGCTCGCCCAGCGCGCTCGATCCGCCGAGGACGACGATGCGGTAGACCTCGTCCGAATCCACGGAGAACCGCGGAAGCGTGGGGAGCCGGTGC
>JAKBAP010000009.1 GCA_021808995.1 Planctomycetota bacterium
TCGGGCGAGACGGGGTCGGTCGCGGGGAAGGCTCCGATGCGGTCGGACGAGCCGTGGATCGCGCCCGGGATCACGCCACCGCCGGCCATCAGGACCGTGTAGCATTTGGGCCAATGACCGCGGCCGTTGGGGCCAAATTGCTGGGTGTTTTCCACCCGAGGCGAACGCCCGAATTCGCCCATCCAGAGCACGAGCGTGTCGTCGAGAAGGCCCCGGCTCTTCAAGTCCTGGATCAAGGTCGGGACCGCCTGATCGGTGATCGGGAGCAGTCGATTCCGGAGCTGATTGAAATTGTCGCCGTGGGTGTCCCAGCCGCCGCGCGGGCCGCCGATCGCCTCCGAGAAATAGACCGTCACGAACCGCACGCCCGACTCCACCAGCCGCCGGGCGAGCAAACAGCCCTGGCCATAGGTGTTGCGCCCGTAGGCGTCTCGAAGTGGCTCGGGCTCGTTTGAGAGGTCGAACGCGCGACGAATCGCGGGTGCCTGGAGCATCGTGAGCGCGCGTGAGTAAAAGTCGTCGATACCGCGGGCGGTCTCGGAGGTCTCCATGAGCTCTGACTGGCTGTCGATGAGTTTTTGCAGGCCCCGGCGGTCGGCGAGCCGGTCGAGCGAGAGGTTCGAGGGAAGGCTCAGCTCTGGCAGGCGAAAGCCCGGCTGATTAGGGTCCTGGTTGACGAAAAACGGGTCGAACGACTTGCCCAGGAAGCTGGCGTGCTGGCCCGGTGTCACCGAGCCGTCGCGGATCCGGTGGGGGTACGACACGAACGACGGAACGGCTGGGTCGTCGGCGGGTGCCAGCTTGGCGGCCGTGCTGCCGTAGGCTGGGTAGAGCTCCTGGGTATCGCGCAGGCGAATGTCGTCGATCGGGGGTGCGTGCCCAGTGAGGCTGTAATAGGTCGCCGAATTGTGGTTCAGGGTCCGGTGATTGACCGAGCGGATCTGGGCGAACTGGTCGAGCACGAGTGAAAACCGAGGCAAGTGCTCGGTCACGCGGAGGCCCGGCTGGCGGGTGGCGATGGGCTGGAATTCGCCCCGAAAGCCCGACGGGGCGTCCGGCTTCATGTCAAAGGTGTCGACATGCGAGGGGCCGCCGAATTGCTGCAGGAAGATCACATGCTTGGCCCGACGGCGGACACGGCCCGATTCGCCGCCACGAGCGACCAGGTCGGTCGAGAGCCCCGCCAGCGCGACCGCGCTGGCCTGCAAGAACCGCCTGCGGCTCGCGCCAACCGCCCTCTGGTAATCATCGCAAGCTTGTCTCATCGACGGGGCCCCTCGCTAACGCCTGAGCAGGAATTCCTTGCTATTCAAAAGCGCCCAAACCAGGTCCTCCCACGCCGCCCGGCGGTCGTGGTGGATCGCCAGGTACGCGCTCGCCATCTTGCTCTCGATCGCGGTCGGCTCGCGACACAAGCAGGCCCGATAAAACTCTCCGAGCAACTCCCGGTCCGACGCTCCCTCGGCCAGCCGCCGCCCAATCCGGTTGCCGCCGTATTCAAGCTTGCCCCTCACCGCGGGGCCGCTGATCATCTGAAACGCCTGGGCCAGCGTGGTCGAATCCGATCGCTCACATTCACATGACAGCAATCGGTCAGGCTTGCCAAACGTCCGTAGGAAACCCGAGTCCCCCTGGACGCCGGGAAGCTGAACGGCATGCGAGCCCCTGGGGGCGTGCTTGAAGCGTTCGGGAACCTCGAGCACCTGGCTGACGGCGTCGAGCAGGGTCTCGGCGGGGAGTAATTTCACGAGCGCGTGCGAGAAATTGGCGGCGTCGTCCTTGTTGGTCGCGTCGGTGGCGGCCGAGAGCTGATAGGTCCGCGAGGTCATGATGAAGCGGACGAGCGGCTTGAGTCGGGTCCCGTTCCTGGCGAACTCGTCGGAGATCGCCTCGAGCAGCGGGGGGTTCGAGGGGGGGTTGGACTCTCGAAAATCGTCGACTGGCTCGACGATTCCCCGCCCCATCAGGTGAAACCAGACACGATTGGCCAGGTTGCGGTTGAACTGGCGATTGTCGTTGCCCAGCCACCGGGCCAGCGATCCCAGGGCGTCGGCTGGCGGCGCGGTCGTGCTTGGACTCCCGAGCGGCCGGGGATAAATCCAGTCGCCGGTGCGGGGGTTGATCAACCGGGCGTTGCCCTTCAGATAGACGATCTCGTCGCCGTTGATTTCGTGGGAATCGAGGCGGTCGCTCCGCGCGTTGTTGATTTCCTTGCGGGCGACGTTGGCGAAATAGGCGGCCAGGCCATGGTAATCGTCTTGTTTCCAGACGTCATAGGGGTGGTTATGGCAGCGGGCGCACTGAAGCCGGACCCCCAGGAACACCTGGGCCACGCTCTCGGCCGCCATCGCGGGGTCGCGGTTGACGCGGTGGAAGCTGGCGGGGGGATTTTTCCAGGTCGAGCCCAGGCCGGCGACGACCCGGCTCGCCAGCTCGACCAACGAGGCGTCTCTCGCGACGAAATCACGCAGCCACCGCTCCATCACCCAGGCACCCTTTTCGCCCATGGTTTTTTCTTCGTTGCGCAGCAAATCGGCCCACTTGAGCGCCCAGAAATCGGCGAACTCCGGGCGTTCCAGCAGGGCGCTGACCAGGCGATCGCGCTTGTCGGGGGCTTTGTCGGAGAGGAAGGCGTCGGTTTCGCCGGGGTTGGGAAGCCGACCAATCGCGTCCAGGAACGCCCTTCGCAAAAAGACCGGGTCACTCGCCACCGGGGCCGGGTTTACCCCCAGGGCCTTGAGCTTGGTAAAGACAAAGGCATCGATGGGATGCCGAGCCGGCGGTCCCGACCAGACGAAATTGGGCCGATCGGCGGGAAACGCCAGCCGAACCGTCGCCCGGCGGTCCATGAACCGCGCCGAGATCGCCGTCTCGCACGGGCCCGAAACCCGAACCAGTCCATCGACCGTGACCGTGGCCCGGGTGGGGTCGCTCACGTCAAAGGCCACCTGACGCGTCACGTCGGCCGTCTCGCCATCGCCGAAGCTCGCCATCACGACAAGCTGCTGCGAAACCGACCCCGGGGCCAAAATCCGCTCGGACGGAAGAACCCGAAGAGTAACCAGCACAGGCGCGTTCACGGCGTCGTCACGAGCCCCCTCCTCGAGCCAGCGCCTCACGATCTGGGCCTCCGCCGAGCCCGTCGTGAACCGCCGGCCCCCCTCGTGCGCGATCTGGCCCGTGGGTTTGGTGAGGATCAGGCTCTGGCCGGGCCGGATCACGTCCAGGCGCCGACCCCACGCGTCGTGCGTTAATGAGAGCAAATCGGCCGCCGGGTCGTCGCCGCGAAGGCTGAGCTTGAAACCTCCCTTGCCATTCAGATTGCCATGGCAGGTCCCCATGTTGCAGCCGGCCTTGGAAAACACCGGGGCGACGTCGCGGCGAAAGCGAACCGGTCGCGCGCTCATTCCCATCACGCGCAGCGGCGTGGTCGCGACCAGCGATCCCAGCCGCGCGAGAACGACAGCCGTCCCCACCCCCACGGGCGACACGATACCCCCCGCGGCCACCGTGGCGACCCCAGGCGAATCGACTTCATAAACGCAATCCGCGGTGACATCCTTGAGCCGGCCATCGGGCGCTCGTAGAGTCACGAGCAACCGCTGCCTCGCCATGCCGTCGGCGAGCGTCACCGAGGCGGGCTCGACGATGATCTCCGCCCCTACATACTCCCCCCGCGACACGCGGGGTCCGACGGCAATCAGCAAGATCAGGCCCATGAGCCCAATTCCGCTCGACCAGCGCGAGGTCCGCTCGGATCTCAAGTGCGATCCTCCCCAGGTTGGCGCGGGCCCCGCGCGGGGCCTCTCTACTTCATCGGCGTGAATCACGAGGCGGGTCAAACGCTTGTTCAACAATCCCTTAAACTAGTCGGTTCAAGATCCAGAGTCAAGTTTCCCGATTCGCCGCGCGATCGAACCCGCGGCTCATTCCCAGACCACTCCGCGCGGGCCGGCGACGATCTCGCCGATGATCCAGGAGGGGACGTGGGCCTTGTGATTCAGATGGCGGACGATCGAATCGGCGAAGTATTCGGCGACGACGACGACCATCCCCACCCCCATGTTGAAAACGCGAAACATCTCGGGCTCGGCCACGCCCCCCAGCCTCTGGAGCCAGGTGAAAACCGGAGGGACGGGCCACGAACCACGCTTCAGCCGCATCGCCGTCCCCTCGGGGAGGATCCGGGGCGGGTTGTCGATCAACCCCCCGCCGGTGATGTGAGCGATCCCATGGACGATTCGCTTGACCCGGTAATTACGATAGACGGTCTTCATGGCCCGGACGTAAATCCTGGTCGGGGTCAGGAATTCGTCGGCGATCGAACGACCAAGCTCGGGGATTTCGGTCTCGAGCGAGAGCCCAGCGCGGGCCACGATCCCGCGCGCCAGGCTGTAGCCGTTTGAGTGCAGGCCAGAGCTGGCGATCCCGATGACCTTGTCGCCCGGGCGGATGTCGCGACCATCAAGGATGTACTTTCGCTCGACCACGCCCAGGCAAAACCCGGCCAGGTCGTATTCTCCGGGGTGGTACATCTCGGGTAGGATCGCGGTTTCGCCCCCCAGGAGGGCGCACTCGGCATCGATGCATCCCTCGCTGATTCCCGCGACGATCTGGCTCGTCTGGTCGGGGTCGTCCTTGCTCATCGCGACATAATCGAGGAAGAGCAACGGCTCGGCGCCGGCGCAGAGGCAGTCGTTGACCGACATGGCGACCAGGTCGATCCCGACGGTCGAGTGCCGGCCCGCCGCGACCGCCGTCTTGAGCTTGGTCCCCACCCCGTCGGTCGAGGCCACCAGCACCGGGTCGCGATAGGTGCGTGACAAGAGCCCAATCCCGTCGTTCAGGCGAAACAGGCCCGCGAACCCGCCTGGCCATTCGATCACGCGCGGGGTGTAGGTTTTGCGCAGCAGGGGCGGAAGACGCTGCATTGTCTCTTCATAGACCGCCAGGTCGACGCCGGTGGCGCGGTAGTCGAGTGAATCGCTCATCGTGAAAACGTCCCGAGAATGGAGCGCTTGGCCGGGTCGCTCCGAAGGGGAGCGGGATCGACGTTCTTGATCGCGACGCCGCCGAACACTATCCTTCTACGAGTATACCTGAGTCCGCCGAGCGACCGTTTGAACGTCTCCCGCCAGGGAACCTCGGCCGCCTGGACTCATCCCACCCCAAAGTCTCTCGTCCTAGCGAAGAGGAGATCCGCGACTATGAATCGAAAATGGGTTGTCATCGCGGGCGTGGCCGGTGCCCTGGTCCTGGGGACGGCCGGCGTCTCGCTGTCGGTCGCCCAGGAAAAGCACGAGTCCAAGCTCGAGAAGCTCATGGAGAAGGTCAACAAACAAAACTCCGCCCTCCAGAAGGGGACCCGCAACGCCGCTTTCTACAAGAAAGCGCAAAAGGACCTCGCCAAGCACGCCAAGGAGATGGTCAAGCTCGCCAAGGCGGCCAAGCCCTTCAAGGAGAGTCTGGAAAAGGCCAAGGTCGCCAATCCCCAGAAGGTCTGGGACGATTATTCCGACGCCTTCATCAAGTCGTCCGAGGAGCTCGAGCAGCTTCTTTCGAAGGGCGACGCCCCCTACGAGAAGGCCAAGGCCGCCTTTGGCGTCGTCAAGAAATCGTGCGCTGACTGCCATAAGGACTTCCGCGTCGAGGACAATTTCTGAACCCCCGCGCGACGCGAGGCCGGCGAGACCTCACGCCGCCGGCCTGGCTCACGGCTTTCCTCTTTCACGCCCGGTCCCTCCCCATGCGCTGGCTCGACCTGACCCTGGCGAGCATCGCCGAAAACGTCGCCCTTGACGAAGCCCTCCTGATCGAGGTCGATCGAGGCCACCGGGGGTCGATCCTGCGGTTCTGGGAATCGCCGGATTACGCCGTCGTCATGGGCGCGTCACGCCGGGTCGAGCTTGATGTCTTTCGCGAGACCTGCGCGACCGATGGCATTGTGATCACCCGACGAACGAGCGGCGGTGGAACGGTGCTGGTCGGCCCGGGAGCGCTCAACGTCGCGGTGGCGGCCCCGTTTGACGAGATTCCCGGCTCGGCCTCGATCGAGCAAGCCCAGCGCCACGTCATGAACCGAATCGCCTCGGCGATCGCCCCGTTCGTCCCGGCGGTCGAGGTCGTGGGATCGGGAGATCTGGCCATCCAGGGGCGTAAGTTCGCCGGCAGCGCCCAGCGGCGATTGCGGTCGGCCCTGATGGTGCATTGCTCGATCCTGGCCCAGTTCGACCTCGGCCGGGTCGCCCGGTATCTGCCCACGCCTCCACGTCAGCCTGAATACCGCCAGGGACGCTCGCACCACGATTTCCTGGTCAATCTCGATCGCTCGGCCGGCGAAATCCGGGAGGCGATCAAACGGGCCTGGGCCGTCCCGGCTCAGCAAGAGACCCAGCTCCCGACGTTCTTGCGGAATCTCGTCCAGGAAAAATTCGGGGAACCAGACTGGATTTTCCGATTATAACGCACGGGGTGCCTGTATCATGCGAGGTGGTCGCGGGTCGAGGCTCGAGCTAAAGATTTCCGTCTCGTTCTCGACTTGTTCGACGAATCTTATAATATGAACCAGGTGGCTTCCGGGTCCGTAGAGGATCGGTGTTGGCTTGTCAGGTTCCGTCGGTGATGGAGTATGATGGAGAGGATCGGGCGTCCGCGGAGGACGGTTCCCGGTTAAGACGTCTCGAGACGCCCCACGAGCCGTGACTCCAGGCCCGACGATCCGTCTGGAAAACCCCCAATCATGAATCGCTCGACGTTCGCGACGCGTTTCAACCTCAACCTCATCGAGGATTATCACAGGCGATGGCTCGATAATCCTGATTCGGTCGAGGAATCCTGGCGGTATTTTTTCGAGGGCTTCGACCTCGCCAAGGGAGCCCCTCATGGAGAGATTCAATCGGGGTCTCCCACTTCGGTCGGAGAGGCACACTCGGCCGTCACCCGGCTGACCGAGGCCTATCGCGAGATCGGCCATTACAAGGCCAATCTCGATCCCCTCGGGCTCGAGCGGCCCGACGATCTGGGTGGGCATCTCGATCCCGCCTCGTTTGGTCTCTCGCCAGAGGATCTCGACCGGACCTTCGTCAGCCCGCTGGTCACCGGGGGGCGATTGACCCTGCGCGAGCTCATCGCCGCGCTCGAGGAAACGTATTGCCGGACCATCGGCGTAGAGTTCATGCACATTCGCGATTCGGCGATCCGCGAATGGCTCCTCTCGCGCATGGAGCCAACCCGAAACCGGCCCCCCTTCGACCTCAAGAAAAAGCGCAGGATTATCTATAAGCTCAACGCCGCCGAGCTCTTCGAGACGTTCTTGCACAAGAATTTCGTCGGCCAGAAGCGCTTCTCGCTCGAGGGGGGCGAGATGCTGATTCCGCTGCTCGACGCGGTGATCGAGCGCGCCGGCGATTCCGGCGTTCGCGAGATCGTCCTGGGCATGCCCCACCGGGGCCGGCTGAACGTGCTGGTCAACATCCTGGAAAAGCCCTACGCCGCGGTGTTTGGCGAGTTCGAGGGGATGCTCCCCGAGTCGGTCGCCGGCGATGGCGACGTCAAATACCACCTGGGCTTCTCCGCCGATCGGATCACGGCCGAGAAAAACTCCGTCCATGTGACGCTCACCGCCAACCCGAGCCACCTTGAGGCCGTCAATCCCGTGGTCGAGGGGCGGATGCGCGCCAAGCAACGGCGGTTCGCCGACGATGGTCGGCGGCTGGGGCTGCCGATCCTGATCCACGGCGACGCCGCCTTCGCCGGGCAAGGGCTGGTGGCCGAAACCCTGAACCTTTCGCAGCTCCCCGGATATCGCACCGGGGGGACGATGCACGTCGTCGTCAATAATCAGATCGGCTTCACGACCGTCCCCGCCGACAGCCGGTCGACCCGCTATTGCACCGACGTGGCCAAGATGATCGAGGCCCCGATCCTGCACGTCAATGGAGAGGACGCGGAGGCCGTCGTCGCCGTCGCCGAGCTGGCCCTGGATTTCCGCCAGACCTTCGGCAGGGACGTCGTGATCGACATGGTCTGCTACCGCCGCCACGGCCACAACGAAGGGGACGAGCCCGCCTTCACCCAGCCAATCATGTACGAAAAGATCAAGAACCGGATCAGCGTTCGCGAGCTTTACACCGAGCAACTGGTGACGGCCGGCGAGCTCTCCAGCGACGAGGCCGAGACCATCGCCGAGACCTTCGCCGAGAAACTCACCCAGGTGCTCGACGAGGTCCGCCACGGGGTCGCCCCCAAGCCCCTCCGTGGATTCAGCGGAGCCTGGGCCGGGCTCTCGCCCAACTTTTCGTTCACCCCCGTCGAGACCGGGGTCTCGCTCGATACCCTCCGGACCATCGTCGACCGCGCGGCCACCCCCCCGCCAGGCTTCAACGTCAATCCCAAGCTCGCCCGGCTCTTCCAGGGCCGGCAAAAAACCCTCGAGACCAAGGGGGGGCTCGACTGGGCCTTCGCCGAGGCCATGGCCTTCGGCTCCCTGCTCCTTGAGGGAACTCCCGTGCGGCTCAGCGGCCAGGACAGCCGCCGCGGAACCTTCAGCCAGCGCCACTCCGTCTTGATCGACATGGTCACCGAGGACCGATGGTGCCCCCTGAACGAAATGAAGGAAGGCCAGGCCCGCCTCTGCGTCTATGACAGCCTCCTCTCCGAGGCCGCCGTGCTCGGATTCGATTACGGCTATTCGCTCGACGAACCCCACATGCTCATCATGTGGGAGGCCCAGTTTGGCGACTTCGTGAATGGCGCTCAGGTGATCATCGACCAGTTCATCAGCTCGGCCGAGTCCAAGTGGGGCCGAGCCAGCGGGCTGGTCATGCTCTTGCCCCATGGATACGAGGGCATGGGACCAGAGCACTCAAGCGCCCGGCTCGAGCGGTTCCTTCAGCTTACCGCCGAGGACAATATCCAGGTCGTCGTCCCCTCGAGCCCGGCGCAGTATTTTCACCTGCTCAGGCGCCAGGTTCGCCGTGATTTCCGCAAGCCCCTGATCGTGATGACGCCCAAGAGCATGCTCCGGCTCAAGGCCGCCGAATCTCCCGTCGATCAGCTCCTGGCTGGCCATTTCCAGGACGTGCTCGACGACCCCACCACCCCGGAACGCGCCCGCCGGGTGTTGCTCTGCTCGGGCAAGATCTACTACGATCTGGTGGCGCGCAGGGCCGAGGTCGGCGCGGGCCGCGACGTGGCGATCATCCGGATCGAGCAGCTCTATCCCTGGCCGGCCGACCTGCTCAAGAGCGTCCTGGACCGCTATCCGGCGGCTCGGGAATGGGTCTGGGTGCAAGAAGAATCGCAAAACATGGGGGCGTGGACGTATGTCGCGCCCCGACTGCTGGACGTCCTGGGTCAGCCCGCGCAGTATGTGGGTCGCGACTCAAGCGCGAGCCCGGCGACGGGCTCCAAGGTCGTTCACGAACGCGAACAGGCCGAGATCGTGGAAGCGGCCGTGGGCGCGCCGGTTCCCCATCTGGTCACCGCCACGTCGGTCCGCGGCCGCGCCGCCGCGACCGCGCGGCCTGGAGTCAGTTGATTCATGGCCGTTGTTCCAGTCACCGTTCCCAGCGTGGGTGAATCAATCAGCGAGGGAATCCTGGCCCGTTGGCTCAAGGCCGACGGTCAGGCGGTCGCCAGCGGCGAGCCCCTGTTCGAGCTCGAGACCGATAAGGCCTCGAGCATCGTCCCGGCCGCCATCGCCGGCGTGCTCTCGATCAAGGTCGCGGAGGGCGAAACCGTGGCCATCGGCTCGGCCGTGGGGGCAATTGACCCCGCCGGCGCGGTCAAGGCCCCGGCCACGCCCGCGAATTCAGCCCCCCCGCTACCGGTACAGCCCACACCGGCATCCACGGCACCCACGCCTGGGCTCTCGCCAGCGGTCCGGCGAATTGTCGTGGAAAACGCCGTCGACCCCGCCAAGGTCGAGGCCACTGGGCCCGGCGGACGCATCACCAAGGGGGACGTTCTCGCCCATCTGAACGCCCCCGCCACGCCACCCCCCACGCCCGCGGCGGCCAAGCCCGCCCCGGCCGCGCCCAGGGCCACCCCGGGATCGCGCGAAACCCGCGAACGCATGAGCGGCCTCCGCCAGCGCATCGCCGAGCGCCTGGTCGAGGCCCAGCATACCGCCGCCATCCTGTCAACCTTTAACGAGGTCGACATGTCCCACGTCATGGACCTCCGCGCCCGCTATAAGGAATCGTTCCAGGCCAAGCACAAAGTCGGGCTCGGCTTCATGTCGTTTTTCGTGAAGGCCGTCGTCGAGGCCCTGAAGGCCTTCCCCTCGGTCAACGCGCGGGTCGACGGCAAGGAGATCGTGCACCACCACTATTACAACATTGGCGTCGCCGTGAGCACCGAACGCGGGCTCATGGTCCCCGTCGTTCGCGATGCCGATCAACTCTCGTTCGCCGGCATCGAAAAGGCCATCGCCGCCTACGCGGCCAAGGCTCGCGAGGGGACGATCGGCGTCGACGACCTGCAAGGGGGCACCTTCACGATCACCAACGGCGGCGTTTTTGGCTCCTTGCTCTCGACCCCGATCCTGAACCCGCCCCAAAGCGGCATCCTGGGCATGCACTCGATCAAGAAACGCCCCGTCGTGGTCGACGATCAGATCGTCGCGCGACCCATGATGTACCTCGCCCTGTCTTATGACCACCGCCTGGTCGACGGACGCGAGGCGGTCAGCTTCCTGGTTCGGATCAAGGACTTGATCGAGAGCCCCGAACGCATTCTGTTCGAGATCTGACCGAACCCTTCTTCGCGGAGACTCATTCCGGTGTCGGAACCCTACGATCTCGTCGTCGTCGGCGCGGGGCCTGGCGGCTATGTCGCCGCCATTCGGGCCGCCCAGCTTGGCATGAAGGTCGCCTGCGTCGAAAAAAACCCTACCCTGGGGGGAACCTGCCTCAACATCGGATGCATCCCCAGCAAGGCCCTTCTCGATTCCAGCGAGTTTTACTTTCTCGCCAAGGAACGATTCGCCAAGCACGGCATCACCGTCGGCAAGCTTGGGCTCGATCTCAAGGCCATGCTCGGGCGCAAAAGCGAGGTCGTCAAATCGCTCACCGATGGCGTGCGGTTTCTCTTCAAGAAAAACAAGATCGAGGCCGTCCACGGGACCGCCCGCCTGCTCTCGCCGACCTCCGTCGAGGTCGCCACCCCCGATGGACCCCGCGTCCTCGCCGCCCGGCACATTCTCCTCGCCACCGGCTCGGTCCCGATCGAGCTCCCGTTCCTAAAGTTCAATGGGCGTACAATTGTTGATTCAACAGGCGCTCTCGCCCTTGATAAGGTCCCCGACCACCTGGTCGTCGTCGGCGGGGGCTATATCGGGCTCGAATTGGGGTCGGTCTGGAAGCGCCTGGGGGCGAAGGTCAGCGTGATCGAGTTCCTGCCTCGAATCGTGCCGATCGCCGACAACGAGGCCGGCGACATGCTCAAGAAGTTCCTGACCAAGCAAGGGCTTGAATTTCACCTGGAGACCAAGGTGACAGGGGCGGACATCGTGGGCGACAAGGTGACCGTCCATGCCGAGAAAAAGGACGGGACCAAGCTCGACGTCGTCTGCGACCGGGTCCTGGTGGCCGTCGGCCGCCGCGCTTATGGCGACGGGCTCGGCCTGGACAAGGTCGGAGTCGCCGTCGATCCCAGGACAGGCAAGGTCGGGGTCGACAAGCACTTTCACACGAGCGTCCCCTCGATCTCGGCGATCGGCGATTTGATCGAGGGCCCGATGCTCGCCCACAAGGCCGAGGACGAGGGGGTCGCGTTCGCCGAGCTCCTGGCCGGAAAGGCGGGCCACGTCGACTACTCGACCATCCCGAGCGTGATTTACACGGCCCCCGAGCTCGCCTCGGTCGGACTAACCGAGCAGCAGGCGATCGAAAAGGGGCTGGCGTACAAGGTCGGCAAGTTCCCGTTCCTGGCCAACGGCCGGGCGAAGGCACTCGACGAAACCGAGGGCTTCGTGAAAATCCTCGCCGATAAGGTGACCGACCGGCTCATCGGCGTTCACATCCTGGGGCCCAGGGCCTCCGACATGATCGCCGAGGCCGTCGCCGTGATGGAGTTTGGCGGAAGCGCTGAGGATATCGCGAGAACCTGCCACGCTCATCCCTCGCTTCCCGAGGCCGTCCGCGAGGCCGCCCTCTCGGTCGACGGCCGCGCGATCCATATCTGACCACCCGCCAACGCCGGGACTCCTTTTTCGTGACTGGTTGACGTGGCCCACCGTGGGACTTACCCTGGGCGAGAGTGCATTGGTCGTGCACGGGTCCCGCCTCACCACCCCACCTTGATCAAGAGGAGCATGGCGTCATGACCAGAATCCATGACCGCGGCCCGATCGAACGGGAATGTCCGACCTGCGACGGCGCGTCGCGGCGCGATTTTTTGAAGCGGATCGGCGGGGCGGCGGCCGCCACGCTGCCGATCCTTGGGCGGACGGGGGCGTTCGCCGGGGACGCGGCGGCCAAGGGGCCAACCCCGCGGGCGGCCGCCGAGACCGCGGTCGCGCGGTTTTACAAGACCATCACCCCCGAACAGCGCAAGCTGATTTGTTTCCCCTTTGACCACCCTCTCAGGTCCAAGGTCGGCAACAACTGGGCGATCGTCAAGCCGACCATCGACGACATGAAATCCGAGCAACAGGCCCTCTGCCGCGAGATCATGAAGAATCTCTGCAGCGAGGAAGGCTATGAGCGCTTCATGAAGCAAATGGACGACGACGCCGGCGGATTTGAGAACTATCACGTGGCCGTTTTCGGCGAGCCTGGCGGCGAGAAGCCGTTTGAGTGGGTGCTCACCGGCCGGCACGACACGCTCCGGGCCGACGGCAACAGTGTGAACGGGGCCGCCTTTGGTGGGCCGATCTTCTATGGTCACGCCGCCGACGGCCACGACCAGGAAGACGCCAAGCACACCCATAACGTCTGGTGGTATCAGGCCGAGCAAGCCAACAAGGTCTTCGCGACCCTGGACGACAAGCAAAAGGCCCAGGCCCTGGTCGCGACCGCCCCCCCCGACACCGCCAAGACGACGGCGCTCAAGGGCAAGGACCTGCCCAAGACCGGCCTCGACGTCGCCGGCCTGGACAGCCAGCAAAAGGTCATGATCAGCCAGCTCCTCGAGATGATGCTGCGGCCATTCCGGGCCTTTGACGCGGACGAGGTTCGTTCCTGCGTGAGCGGGGCCGGCGGGGTGGACGCGCTCCGGCTGACCTTCTACAAGGAAGGCGACATCGGCAAGGACGGGGTCTGGGACATCTGGAAGCTCGAAGGGCCGGCGTTCTCGTGGTATTTCCGAGGCGCTCCCCACGTCCACACCTGGCTCAACGTCGCCCAGGGCGCCTGAGCTCGAGCCCGCGCTGGTTGGCCTTGAAACTTCTTGCCATGCACGCGGTCGCGATGTCCCTCTCGATAACGGGGCGTCGAGACCGCGTTTTTTCATGGACACGGCGGTCGACTCTGGCCGCTCGCCCCGCGCTGGTGCCAGTCGGCTTCCCAAGGGGCGGGCGCTGGGCGCGGATGAGCGGCCTCGACCGCGCGGGCTCGAGACACGCTCTTCACCCAACGAAAAAACTCCCGCCAGGAACCAACCGAGGTTCCGGGCGGGAGTCGTGGGGAATCGACAAGGCTTAGCGGTTCAAGAGCAGCCCATGCTGTTGCCGCAGTTGAAACAGCGATAGCACGTGCCACACCGAACCGTCAGGGCACCACAGTTATCACAGGCGGGCGCGTCGCTCTGGAAATGGGCGAACTGGCGCTCCTGTTCGTCGATTCCAGACGGAGCCAGGTCGGATTCGTGCCCAGGCTGATAGGCACCCATGATGGCCTCCACGTGCTCGAGGTCGGCGATGGTGGCCGTGCGATGGCCATTGACCTTGAGCAGCGGGGTCGACGCCGGCACCGGGCTTTCGAGCAAGGCCTCGGCCCCAGGGCGTTTCGGCGCGTTGGCCTCGCGATAGCCAGGGATAAACTCCATCCCCAGCCAGCGAAAGATATAGTCGCCGATGCTCTTGGCGATCGGGATGTCGGGGTTCTTGGTGAACCCGGCGGGCTCGAACCGCGAATGGGCGAATTTGTTGACGAAGACCTCGAGCGGGACGCCGTACTGAAGCCCAATCGAGATGGCGGTGCCCAGGATGTCCATGAGGCCGCCAATGGTCGAGCCTTCCTTGGCCATCGTGATGAACAACTCGCCCGGCCGGCCGTCGGGGTAGAAGCCGACGTTGATGTAACCCTCATGCCCCTGGATGTCGAACTTGTGGGTGAGACTCTGTCGGGTATGCGGGAGCCGCTCCCTGCGTGGTTGGCTGACCACGATCGGGGCCTGCGCGATCGGTACGGGCGCGGGGGCTGGGGTCGCGGGGGCGACGGTGGCCGGCGCGGGCTCGCCGGGCTGGCTCGGCTCGTTGGATTCGGCCTTGGTGCTCACGGGTTGGCTTCCCTTTGAACCGTCGCGATAGATCGCGAGCGCCTTCAGCCCGAGCCTCCAGCCCTCGAGATACGCCTCGCGAATTTCCTCGACGGTCGCCTCGTGGGGGACGTTGCAGGTCTTGGAGATCGCCCCCGAAAGAAACGGCTGCACGGCCGCCATCATTCGGAGGTGGCCGCGGAAATGAATGCTACGCCCGCCGGCGGGCGGCGCGAAGGCGCAGTCGAAAACCGGCAGGTGCTCGTCCTTGAGACCAGGCGATTTCTCGATCGTGTCGTTGGCGTCGATGTAGTCCAGGATTCCCCGGATCGTCGGCTCGTCATAGCCCAGACGCTTGAGAGCGGCCGGCACGGTGCGATTGACGATCTTGAGCATCCCACCCCCCGCGAGCTGCTTGTATTTGACCAGCGCGATATCGGGCTCGATCCCCGTGGTGTCGCAGTCCATCATGAAGGCGATCGTGCCGGTCGGGGCGAGGACGGTCACCTGGCTGTTGCGATAGCCATGGCGGCGGCCCGTCTCGAGGCACTCGTTCCAGATCGAACGGACCTCGGTCAGTAACTCACGAGGGGCCGATTCGTCGATGGCGAACGCCGCGTCACGATGCATCTCCATCACGCGCAGCATGGGCTCGCGATTGACCGCGAAACCCTCGAAGGGGCCCAGGCAGGCGGCGTGCTCCGCGCTCGACAAATACGCCTGGCCGTGCATGATGGCGGTGATGGCGGCGGCGACGGCCCGCCCCTCGCGCGAATCATAGGGAAGGCCAGAGGCCATGAGCAGGCTGCCCAGGTTGGCATAGCCCAACCCCAGGGGCCGGAACTTGTGGCTATTCGCCATGATCCGGTCGGTGGGATAGCTGGCGTGGTCAACCAGGATCTCCTGGGCGGTGATGAAAATCCGGGCCGCCGCGCGGAACCCAGCAACATCAAAGCCGCCATCCTCGCGATGGAATTTCATCAGGTTGATCGACGACAAATTACACGCCGAATCGTCCAGGAACATGTACTCGCTGCACGGGTTCGACGAATTGATCGGCGCCGTGTTGGAGCAGGTGTGCCAGGTCTGGATCGTGTCCTCGTATTGAAGGCCAGGATCGCCGCAAAGCCAGGTTCCCAGCGCGATCTTGTCGAGCAGGGTCCGGGCCTTGTAGGTGTCCATCGGCTGGCCCGTGGTGACGGACTTGGTCGTCCAGTCCTGGTCGGCCACGGCGGCCTTCAGGAAGGCGTCGGTGCAGCGAATCGAGAGGTTGGAGTTCTGGAACATCACCGAGCTGTAGGCTTCGCCGTTGAAATTGGCCTCGTAGCCGGCGCGGATCAGGGCAAGGGCCTTTTGCTCTTCCTTGGTCTTGCACTCGATGAACTCGAGAATGTCCGGGTGCCAGCATTTGAGGGTCTGCATCTTGGCCGCCCGGCGGGTCTTGCCCCCCGACTTGACCACGCTGGCGATCGCGTCATAGACCCGCATGAAGCTCACCGGCCCCGAGGGCTTGCCGCCGCCGGAGAGCTTTTCACGGCTGGAACGCAACGTCGAGAGATCCGTGCCCGTCCCCGAGCCAAACTTGAAGAGCATCGCCTCGCTGGTCGCGAGCCGCATGATGCCCTCCATCTCGTCGTCGATGCTCTGAATGAAACACGCCGACGCCTGGGGATATTCATAGGCGCTTTCCGCCCGGCGGACCGAGCGGGTTTCCTCGTCCCAGCGCCAGTTGTTGGCCGGCCCGCGAAGGCCATACTCGTGATAGAGCCCCACGTTGAACCAGACCGGCGAATTGAACGAACCATACTGGTTCAGACACAGCGACGTCAGCTCGTCATGGAACCGCTCGGCATCGGCGTCGCTGGCGAAATAACCGTCCGCCTTGCCCCAATCGGCGATCGTCCGCGTCACCCGACCCACGAGCTGACGCACCGAATACTCACGCTTGCCCTCCGCCGGGCTCCCGTTGCCGCTGGCCACGTCACCGTAAAAATACTTGCTGGCCACCACGTTGGTCGCGAGCTGGGTCCAGCTCCTGGGGATCTCACAGTCCTTTTGCTCAAAGATCGACCGCCCACGCTCGTCCTTGATCTGGGCCGTTCGCCGGTCCCATTCCACCAGATCAAAGGGGCTCTTCCCCTCGACGCTGAACACCCTGGGCACTTGCATCCCAGCCCGTTCGCGGGCTCGCCGCGGGGGGCCGGCGCTCGCCGGCACCTCCACCGCGCCCTCGGGATTCACCGACACGACCGACCGCTCGCCAACTGCTCTCATGACGGTTCTCCACGTCCCGGCACTCGCCCAAGGTCGCCCCCGAGCACCTTGATCTCCTCAAGGATAGCCGCTTTGTGATCAGAAATCCATAGGTATACCGAAATACAGAACAAAAGGGCGTCCGACGCCCACTATCGACGTGTCACGGGGTTGAGCTTGAATAAAGACGCGTCTCGACTCCGTCCCAGTTTGTCCCCGCGATGCGCCTCTCAGACTCCTGAAATCGCGCCTAAGTTGGCTCGAACGGCCGGTTGTCTCACTGAGGGGATAAGCTAACGCCGTTTCTCTGTCTCGAGAGTCGGTCGCGTCCATTCCAGGATCGTTTTTCGGATCCTGTCGCCTCTCGTCATCCACTGAATTCGCCGGGTCCGCACTCGCCGCGAACCATGAATGAGCCGGGTCCACCCGGCCAAGCATGTTTCAGGGACGCATGCGTTTCGTCCCCGATCCCGCCCTCGCCACTCGCTCCACTCAAACCGGGCCGACCGACGTCCCTTGAGCGGCCATATGGTACCACCGGATCGCCCGATGCAAACCAAAAAAAAAACGCGGTCGCCGATTTCTCGGTACGACCGCGCGGTTCATGGAATCTGGCCAGGATGACAAGCCTGGGGGGTCGGTCAGGATCCGTCAGGCCGGGGGCGCGACGCTCGTGATCTGGACCATGGTGTAGGATTGCCGGTGCCCGTTTCGTCGACGTACGTTCTTACGGCGACGGAACTTCTGAATAATGATCTTCTTGGTCCGAAACTGATTGATGATCTTGGCCTGGACCATGGCGTTCTCGACGACAGGCGCGCCGATGGTGGTTGCGCCGTCGTCGCCGGCGAGCAACAGAACCTTGGAAAACGTGAGTGTGTCGCCGACGTTTCCGTCGCGGCGATCGACCCTGATCTGGTCGCCCTCGCGGACCCGGAATTGATGGCTGCCGTCCTCGATAATCGCGTACATCCCGCTCAGCTCCCGAGCCCTTTTTGGGCCGCCCAACCTCGAAAAGACAAGAATTGCGTCACCCTGACGCGCCTGGTCCTGGCGGCGGCTCGCGGCGGCGTCTCACCTCGCGAGCGCGGATCGGACTCCGATCCGCCAGAATCCTTGATTTTAACCGCGAGGGTCCCGATTGGTAAAGAGCAGAGCGACTTGACGCCCACGCCGTTCCACGTTATCAAGCGGCGGCCATCGCGCCGAGCGGAGCGGCTTCCAGCCGACGGATGACGGCACGGAACGACGCTCGCTCGCCCACGATCATTTGCCCTATCTCATTGTGAAATAACCCTTTGAAACGTGTCGCCAGCCCCTGTTCAAGGGCGGTTTGGACCCTGGCGATCCCCGTTTCAGGGCGGGAATGCCGTCCGGGAGGCTTATCTGAGCGTCTTTGGCTCGTCCTATTGGGGAGTGATCGTGCTCGGTCTCGTGGTGGCCAATTTTGGCCAGGTGGCGAGCGAGCCCGCGCGCACCGGGCCCCAATGGACCGCCGGGATGAAGGGGCGGGTCGCGGTGAACACGATCGCGGTCCACGACGCGCCCCGTGAGACCGCCTATGAGCTTGGTCGGCTTGAGCCAGGTGATGGGGCGCGGATCCGGGGAGTGGTTCGCGGGGGTTGGCTGGCGATCGAGCCGCCGTCATGGGCGATCTGCTGGGTCGAGCGAACCTCGGTCGAGCTCGGCGAGGAGGGGTTCGGGAGCCGGGATCATCGCCGAGAGCCCCACGGGTCGCCATTAACCGCCTGGGTCAAGGACGCCGGCGCGGTCGTGCGGTCGGGAAATCCCCGAGCGGGCTTGCCTGGGCCGCCCAGGATGCGGCTGGCCGGCGGGACGATGGTGAGGCTCGTGGATCGGCCGCCGGTGGCGATGGGAGGCGCGATCGGGGGGCGGTGGTATGCGGTCGCGCCCCCGGATGACCTGGTCTGTTTCATCCGCGCGGACGGGCTGATACCCCTGGCAGAGGGGACGGCCTCGGTGGCGGCACGCACGCCCGAGACGGTCCAGGTGGTGTTTCGCCCTGGTGACGAAAAGCCCACTGCCGCCGCCAGGAGTCTGCTCGATCCTCCGGGCTTGCCGCGGGAGGTGTCGGCCGAGCTGGCGGGGATCGACGCGGCCCACCGAGCGGTCGTCAGCCGGCGCAGGGTCGCGGACTGGCGGTTCGAGGCCGAGCGGGCGCGGACACAGGCGATTTTGAAGCGATCGGGTGACGATCCGCGGGTTGGCGAGGCGGTGTCCGCGCGGCTCAAGCGCCTCGACCGCGATGAACAAACCGCCGCGGCCGCACGCGACTTTGAAAAGGCCCTCGCCCGTATGCGGGCGCTCGATGCCGAGGTGGCGGCGGCCGAAAAGAGGCTGGCGGGGACGTCATCGCCGCGAGCCGGGGGCTACGCGGCGACCGGATTCATGAAGCCGAGCAATCAGTTCGTGGATGGGCGAAAGCTTTACGCGTTGCTCGGCGACGAGGGCAAGACCTTGGCGTTTCTCGACGTGCCACCGGGGCTCGAGATCGAGCCGATGACCACCGTGAAGGTCGGCGTGCGGGGACGCGCCCATTTCGATCAAGACCTGGGCGCGCCCCTGATCACCGTTCGCGAACTCGAGCCGGTCGTGAGAGGACGCTAGGGGGGGTGTTACTTGGCCTCGGCCTCGGCCTCGGCCGGCTTGGCGAGCGGCTTACCCTCCATGAGCAGCTTGATCTCCCCGGCCAGTTTCTTATTGAAGGGGACCGCCGAGTTCGCGTCGTAGCCGACGTGAAAGCCCTGGACGATCCCCTTGCGGTCGATCATCACCAGGGTCGGGTAACCTTCGACACTGAACGCGCCTCCGACTGAATTGCTGGGGTCGAGGGCGATCTTGCCGACCGGGCTTCCGAGCAGGTCGATCTTCTTGTCGGACAGGGTCTTCTCGACCAGCTTGCGGACGGCCGCGAGTTCGGTGGGCTCGCTGTCCTGGCTGACGGCGGCGACGACCAGGTCGTCGGCCGATCCTTTGTACGTTTCGAGGACCTTCTGGATTTCGGGCAATTCCGCCATGCAGGGTCCGCACCAGGTGGCCCAAAAGTCGATCACGACAACCTTGCCAAGGAGGTCTTTCTTGGTGATGGTGCGGGTCTTGCCGGGACCATCAAGGACAGTCAGGGTAAAGTCAGGGGCCGGCTTGCCGATCAAGGGGTTTTGAGCGGGTGCCTCGGGCCGTTCGGTGAGCGAGGCGACCTTGGTAAAGCCCTTTGGTGCCTCAAAGGCGAACGAGCGGTCCTTGGCCACGGTGGTGGCGACCGGGCCCGCGACCCAGCCGAATTGCTCGATCGAGAGGGTCTTACCAGGCGGCGTGCTGGCGGCCAGACGTTCGGCGTCGATCTTGACGTCGATGCGCGACAGGAGTTTGGTCTTGGGATCGACCCCCAGGATCATATCGGGACCATCGCGGAGGTCAATCACCAGCCCGTCAGCGCCGGCGGGATCGGTTTTCGGGGCGAGCTGGAGCGAGCCCCCCATCTGGGCCACGGTCGCCTGGGGATTGGGGTCGGAGAGCAGGCTCAGGAAAACGTACATGGGAGCGCCCGTCGGCCCCCCAAAAAGGACAGCCCCGATGGCCCCTTCGCGGAAGGATTCAAACGCAATGGTCTTGGGTGCTGGCGCGGCGGTGTATTTCTTGAGGGGCTCGACCGAGGTCGTGAGGGTCTCGCCGTCGGAGTTAAGATGGACCGGTCCGGCGTGGAAGTCGATCTTGTTGGGGCGGACAAGGGTGAGATCAAGGGGCGAGCTTTGTTTCTGAGGTTTGCCGTCGAGCGTGACCGCGATTAGGAACTGGCCCTTGTCGCTATAGGCAGTGAGGGCCTTGTACGCTTTCGCAACCTCGCCAAAGAGGGCGACGGCCTTGGGGTCGTCGGCGAGTTTCTCGACCTTGAGCCGGGGTGTCTGGGCGTGCGCGGGTGCCAGCCAGAGAGCCCAGGAAACCACGAGAACGACCGCGGTCTTGGTTGGCGTGCTTCCCTTGGGACACGGATGGCTCGAAAGGGGCTTCATGTACTCGACTCCGGAGCGCCTTCGGCGCGTGACGCCGGGGGCGAAAGTTGGGATGACCGACTGTTTAACCTCTCAATGAAACTACCATTCGAGCCAATCCGTCGTCGACCCCTGAAGCGATGGCCTGGGAGCCTTGTCAGGAGGGTCGCCTACCCGCAAAGCGATCTGACCGCGATGGCGAGCTTGCGGGTGGGAGGGATGGCGACGCGGCGATCAAGGACGCGATAGTCGCGGCGGATGATCTCGTCCAGGAGCGCGCGATAGATGCCCACGATCGCGCGCAGGACCGGGCGGCCGACGCGGTCGACCAGATCCTCAAGGGGCTTGCCCGCTTCATAAAAGCCACGGGCGCGGGCGGCCTGGAATTCGAACAGCGAGCGCAAACGATCGCTGGGAGTCCCATGCTCGGCGAGCTCGGCCGGGTCGACGCCAAAACGGTCGAGATCCTCACGCGGTAGGTAAATACGCCCCGCCCGAGCGTCCTCGCCGACATCGCGAAGGATATTGGTGAGCTGGAGCGCGAGCCCGTAGTGCTCGGCGAGGGATTCGGCTCGCCCCTGCTCGGAACGATACCCCCAGATGTGAAGACAGGCCACGCCGACGACCGACGCCACGTGGTGGCAATAATCAGCCAGCTCCGCGAAGGTCTCGAACCGGCGATGGTGCACGTCCATGAGGACGCCGTCGATCGCCTGATGGAGCAACTCGCCAGGGATCGCGTGCCGCCGAGCCGCGTCGCCCAGGGCCCGCATGCCGGGCCAGAAGGTCGGCTCGCCCGCGAGCGCATGGTCGAGATCCCCGCGCAGGCCTGCCAGGGCCATTTCGCGCTCGTCGTCGGGGGCGGGACGGTCGGCGAGATCGTCGGCGTGCCGGAGAAACGCATAAAGAGCGCACATCGAGCGCCTGCGATGAGGGGGCAAGAGCAGAAAGGCGTAGTAAAAATTACGGGCCTCGCGACGGGCGAGTGTCGAGCAAAAGCGATAACTGGCGTGGAGCGAGCTTTCTTGAATCACGACCCCGGCTCCGCGGCGACAGGGACGGGTCTTGAAGCGCGTAACCGAGAACCCGCCATGCCGACGGCCGCTCGAAGCAGCAATCCGACCTTGGCCGCGCGCGACAGCGCGGGGCGGGCTGAAAGGACGTCGTAGCCAGAGCGCTCGATGCGATCGAGAATCGCCAGGCCGCCGCGGGAAAACAGATCGACGTCCACGGCCAGGGGACCGGGGATGCGTTTGACGAGCGGCAACCCCTCGGCGAACAGGGCTCGGGTCCGGTCGACCTCGAACCGCATCAAGGACGCGAACGCGGGGTTGAAGACAAGCCCGCGGAGGTCGGCGTCGTGGTAGCCGAACCGCTCGCGATCCTCGCGCGGTAAGTAGATCCGGCCGATCGCCAGGTCACGCGCCACGTCCTGCCAGAAATTGGCGAGCTGAAGCGCGGTACAGGTCGAATCCGAAAGCCGGGCGTTCTCGGGCGTGAACGCCCCGGCCACGTACAAAACGAGGCGTCCGACTGGGTTCGCCGATCGCGTGCAATAGTCGAGCAAATCGGGGTAGGTTTCGTATTCGGGCATTCGCTGATCTTGCTCAAACGCGGAGATCAGGGCGTGAAAGGGCTCGGGAGGGATCGCGTATCGGGAGACCGTCTCGGCGAGGGCCTGAAAGACAGGATGGGTCGCGTCGCCGGCGTACATGGCCGTTAGCGACTCGCGCCACCAGGCCAGGAGTTCGAGCGAACGAGCGGGGTCGCCGACCTCGTCGCCCAGGTCGTCGGACCAGCGGCAAAAGGCATAGATGCTCTCGAAGGCCGGTCGATGCTCGCGGGGGGTGAGCCAGGTGACGACGCTGAAGTTCTCGTAGTGTGATCGGGTCAGCCGGGCGCAATAGGCCCTGGCCTCGTCGAGTGAGAGGACGGCGGTCGAGTCGGGGCCGTGGCGTTTGAGGTCCTCGAGAAACGTCATTCGAATTGGTGTAGGTCTCGTGGAGGCGTTTTTCCAGGGGGCGGGGCGAAAAAGTCGCCGGCCAGGTCATTTTAATCGCGACCGGGACGAGCGTGCAAACTCAAGGGGGCAGGGCGGTTGACCCGTCCTCGCGTGGGCGTGAGAATCAAGGCTCGACAGGTCCATCGACCGAAATCCTCGGCTTGGGCCGTCGGTTCAACACGCGGGGAGACGCGAGACATGATGGGGACGGCGAAGCGATCGGCGGCGGGGGCCCTGGGGCTCGTGATCCTGACGGGCTGGGCGGGGGTTTTGCTCGCCGCGAGGGGGGAGGGACCCGAGTTCCACCCACTCTTCAACGGCAAGGACCTGACCGGCTGGGTGACACCGGCGGATAAGGAGCTCTTCACGGTCGAGGACGGCGTGATCGTGGGGCGGACCAAGGGGAATCTCAAGAAAAACGAATTCCTCGCGACCGAAAAGCCCTACCGCGATTTCGTGCTCAAGGCCAAGGTGAAATTCCGGAATGGGAACTCGGGGATCCAGATTCGCAGTAAGCGCGCCGACGACGGCGTGGTGTCCGGGCCGCAGGCGGACATCGCCGACGGGTACTGGGGGCTGCTCTACGAGGAACGAGGCCGGGGGATCCTGGAGCGTTATCCCGAGAAAAAGGCCGCCGAACTCGTGAAGCGAGACGACTGGAACGATTTCGTGATCACTTTCAAGGGGAAACAACTCACAATCGATTTCAACGGCGTACGGGTGATTGATCGCAAGGATCCCGAGTTCGCCGACCAGGGGATCATCGCGCTTCAGGTTCACGTGGGCCCGGCGATGGAGGTTCGCTTCAAGGATCTGATGATTCAAGAGTTGGGGCGCTGAGGCGAGGGGGTGCTCGATCAATCTGGGAGTGGAGCTCAAGTCGGCGGTCGGAAAAACCGATTACTGATCTGGTACTCCTTGTCTACTCCTAGTAAAAGGGGCTCACCGCGGTGAACGCGAACCCCTCGCGATCTTGCACGCCCTTGACCGGAGGTCGGGGACGAAGAAAGGCCAGGAGGGCACTCGCGAACGCTTCGGGACTGTCGGCCGCCCAGGCGGTTTTGGGCGATTCAGCCGGGAAATCCGGTGGGATCGCTCAGGATGGCCCTGGACGAACCGGCGGGACGCCGCGCGCTACGAAGGCGAGCGGCGTGGTCCTGGTCGCGAGACGCAATAACCAAGGAAGATCCGGCGAGCCGTGGGCTCGTCGTCGCGTCGTACACCACCTCGTTCCACATCTCCTTCGCTTGGCAAACACGTCCGCCTCGGCGGGCGTGCTCGACGTTGGCATCGGCGGTCGCGGCAACCCCGCATCCGTGAATGTGCCGGCGCACGAGGGCGGCTTGCTCGCCGGGACCCGGTCCATGCACCGGTCGTCGCCCCGTGCGCGGGCGCTCGCGGCCGACCAAACGGAAACCCGAAGGACGGCCCCCGCGTCCCGACGGCCCGGCCAAGCCCCTGGGAAAGGAGTCCTCGCGGCATGACATCCCTCTCGCTCGTCATCGCACTGGTCACGATCGGCCAAGCGCCTGAGAACAAGGCCGCCGAGCCAACCCTGCTCGACTTCCACGCCGAGTGGTGCGGACCCTGCCGGCAAATGCGCAAGCCACTCGCCGCCCTCTCACGCGAGGGGCTGCCGATCCGCTCGATCGATATCGATCGCTCTCCCGACACGGCCGCGCGATACGACGTCAAATCGGTCCCGACCTACATCGTGGTCGACCAGGCCGGCAACGAGCTCGACCGCACGTCGGGACTTCAGCCCGCCGCCGATCTGAGGCGGTTTTTCGAGGCCGCCATCGCCAAGGCCCAGCCCCCGGCGAACTCCAGGGCCCACGCCGACGCTGGCGAGGACGACGACCCGGACGAGCCCGACCAGCCGGTCAATCCCAAGCCCTGGCAGACCGTCGTGCGGATCAGGATCCTGAGCGGGCGGACGATCGGCTATGGCTCGGGAACCGTGATCGCGAGCGATCCCCAGGAGACGATCATTCTGACCTGTGCGCATATTTTCAAGCTTGATGGTCGAAAGGCGGGTCGACCGGCGGAGTTTCCCCGTCGGATCATGGTCGACCTGTTCGATGGCCGGCTGCGGGGGACATCCCCCGCGCAGGTGCATTTCGAGGAGTCGGTCGAGGGAAAAGCGATCGATTATGATTTCACGCATGACGTGGGCTTAATTCGGATCAAGCCTGGCCGGCGCTTGCCGTCGGCCCGGGTCGCCCCCGCGTTTTGGGAGCCGAAGGCGCGGATGCGGCTGATCACGGTCGGCTGTTCCGAGGGGCACGACGCGACGGCGTGGCCGACGATCGTGGTGAGGCCCCGGGTCAGTTCCGTCGGCGACATGCCGTCGTATCAAGCGATCGAATGTACCCACGCGCCGGCTCAGGGACGGTCGGGTGGCGGGCTTTTCACCGAGGATGGCTATGTCACGGGCGTGTGCAATTTCGCCGAGCCGCAGGGGGATCACGGCCTCTACGCCACCCCACGGTCGATCTACCAGATTCTGGACCGAAATCGCCTGACCGCCCTCTATCAGCCCGTGCGCTCGGGCTCGGAGACCTTGGTGGCCGACGGTCAGGGGCGGCTATCTGGTCCCGACGTGGTCGCCCGCATGCAGACCGACGACCCCGTGGAGGGGAAAAAGAAGCGCGGACGTGGCGCGCCGGCGGCCGTCATGATTCCCCCTCCGACCCTGCTGGGGATTACGGATCCGGCGGATGACGACGAGCGAGAGCCACCATCGTCCGCGAGCGTGGCCCGGCGAACCGCCTGGCGGAGAAGCGATCTTGGCGAGCCCCGATCCACGAAGACCCAGCCGGCCGAGATCGACATCGACGCCGCCGCCGACCACGACAAGTTCGCCCCCGTGGACGACACCCCCACGCCGGCACCCAAGAAACCCGGGCGCTCGGGCTGGCACGCGATCGCATCCCCGGCGAGTCCCTGATCAGGTTCACAAACGGTGGCTGGCACCGTTTTCATGCCCCATCAATGTCGATGCGTAGGCCCAGGTCGCGGAGGGTTTTCTTGAGGGGGGCGATCTGGTCGGCGGCGACGGCGGCGGTGGTGGGGCCTAGGCGCTCGGAGAGGGCATCGGCGGTGGCGGGATGCTGGTAGAGGCCGTCGAGCAGTTCCGCGCTCGGCAGATCGATCACGATCAGCGTGCGTGCTCGGATCGGGGGCGATTTGCCGTCGAGCGCGGCCAGCAAGAGGGTGACGGCCGGCGGGGTCGTGGTGCCGGCTCGGCGCTCGAACCACTGGGTGATCTGGTGAGGCGAAACGCCCCGGTCGAGGGCGCTTTTGAGCGAGGCGGGCGTGATCAGATAGCGCGGCTGCTCGGGCGTTCGGAAGGATTCACGATTGGGCAGCTCGGGAGGGAGCGACTCGGCGAAGCGGACGACCTCGGCGGGGGCCAGGAGGTCGGACCGAGCGGGATCAAGCGCGACGGTGAGTCCATCCGGCATGACGGCGAAGCAGACGCCAGGGGGTTGGCGATAATCGCGGGTGCTGGTTAATCGAAGCCGATCAAACGGGACGGTCCGTTCGTCCTCGACCAGGAGAAAGCGGTCGGCGACGGGTACTGGTGCCTGTCCATTTCCGGTCGGCCAGCGCTCAGCCGCCTGGTCCCGTTCGAAGGCGTTCGCGAACTCGATCAAGGTGGCCGATTCGTGCAGGGTGACTTGCTCGCGCCTGGCCGACCAGCTTGTCACCGCATCGGCGACGCTTGCCGGCATGGGGCGGTGGCTGTGGTTGGAGAGGGTCTCGAGAATGCTCGCGGCGGTTTCGCCAAGTTCGAGCCCTTGCACGACCGACTCGCGAGAGATCGCAAGCTCGAGCGCGGACCCGATCTTGGTCCAGGAGGCGAAGCGGCTCAACTGGCCGATCAGGCGAGGCGAGAGCCCCTGACGATAGGCGATGATCTCGAAATTCGGCTGGACAAAGAGGAACTGCTCGAAGAGCGGCGGCGGAGTGGGAGCAGGCCCAACCGAGAGCACGTAGCGCCCGAGCGGGGTGAGCTGAACGGCACGGCGGCCGGTCGCGCGTTCCTCGCCGGCGCGGACAAGACCCAGGAAAAAGGCCGAGCCAAGCAGGACCGCCTCGAGCTGCTCAACGATTCGCGAGACGGGCGAGAGGGTGGGGCGAGCCCGTGGTCGGGCCCTGCGCGCGCCTGGGGCGTAGGGCTCGGTGGTCTCGGCTGGTTCGGCCTGGGGATGATGGGCGAGCAGATGATCGGCGAGGCTCTCAAGGGTGGTCCATTCCGACTCGGGCAGGCTCGCGAGCCAGAGCAGGGCGGCCAGGCGAAGGGGGATCGGTTCCAGGTCCTCGGGCTCGGCGGGGAATTCGCGCCACGATTCGAGGCCGAGCCACCCGCTGGCGATCATGCGGGGGAGATGGACGGCGTTGGTGGTCCAGTCGTCAAAGGGGGCCGCGACCATTCTCTCGCCACTCGAATCCATGAGGATCAGGCCCGTGCGAAGGGCCAGGGCAAGGGTGAGGACGGCCGGTTCGGGAATAGGGGTAAGCGCGAGCGAGCTGGGCCCGGAGAGGACGGCATCGCCCTGGATCCGGTCGCGGTCTCGTTTGTAAAGAGCCCCCGACTGGGTTTGCCGGAGCGGGTCGGCGCTCGCGCGCTGCCATAAGGCGGCGAGGCGGATCAGGGGCTCGAGGCCGTCGGTCTCGCGAGGCTGAACGACGCCGGCGGCCAGAGTGGGAGGGGGGCCCTCTGGGGCCAGTGTCCTGGCCAAACGCGCGACGGCCGGATGGATCCGAAGCTGAATGGCGGCGTACAACCCTCGCTCGAGCTGAAACGCCAGGTCGTCGATCGCGGGGAGAGCGGGGTTGGTTTCGATGGCCAGCAACCCAAGCTCGAGGGGCTCGAGCAGGATCGCGGGCTTCGCGCCCAGCAAGCGCATGATCTGGACCAGGGTCTTCAGGGGGATCGAGGCCAGCTCGGTCAGGTCGAAAAAGCCAAGCGCCTGGCGGGCTGGGTTCGAGAGCCGTTCGATCAGCGAGGAGACGACGGCCGGCGAATCGAGGCGCTCGGTGATTTCATCGGCCATGGAGCCGGGGCGGGGCCGGGTGCTCTCGATCTCCCCGCCCTGCGCTTGCCGGATCGTGGCCAGCCGGGGCCCGCGATAGCGCACCAGGGCCGCGCGGAATTCACGCCGGGAGTGGTCGCCAGGCTCGGGCGGGCCGGGACGACGCTCGAGCCCAGCGAGATCACCATCTCGACTTTCGCGGGAGCGAAATTGTGCCATGGACGCGCTCCCCTTATCGCCGCTGAGCATCGTCGCGCTTGACGAATCGTGGGGTGTGACCCATTCGCTTGAGCTCATCCAGGACGGCCTCGCAGGCTTCGGACTCGATCAAGAGAACCGTCTCGGAGAGCCGGCCCAGGACGGAGCGCGAGAGGGTCTTGCGAGCCAGGAGCTCCTCGGCCAGGATCGGCTCGCCCAGGCGGACCAGGGCCACGTTGCGGTGGACCTTAACAGGTATTCGAGCCGTCGAATTGGCCATGGCTGGATCAGGTTCGATTCGTGTTGACAGTATCGGTATTGGGATGCTTGTCGCTGTCCTGGCGTCGGCTCGCCCAGGTCTCGAGCCGGGTGGCGACCAGGTCGGTCTCGTCCAGGATCTCGTAGTTATAGCCCTGTTCGGTGAGGAACAACTGGCGGTGATGGGCGAAATCCATCTCGCGGGTATCGCGCGTGACCAAGGTGTAAAACTGGGCCCTCGCGTCGCC
>JAKBAP010000315.1 GCA_021808995.1 Planctomycetota bacterium
TTCCGATCTGCCCGAGCCCGAGACGACCGCCGAGCGCGGCTGGCCGATCGTGGGTAAGCAAGCGCGGTCGAGGGCGAATGCGAGCCGGTCGAGCAAGACCTGATCCGCGGCCTGGCTGAAGGCGATCGCGTCCTGGTCGGTGAATCCCTCGCGATCGAGGCAAATCATCCTGGCGAGCCGGTCGCGGGCGGCCGCTGGGGTGGCGGGTCGTCCGTCGGCCGTGGAGAGATCGTCGGGATCGGCGGCGAGGTCGCCGAGGATCAGATAGACGTCGAGGGTCGACGCGAAAATCTCGGCCGCCAGCCCGGTCGGTCGACCTCGAAAGGGGAGCTCCGCCGCCAGGGCGCACAGGGGCGTCCTGCGCGTGCCCGCGTAGACGAGCTCGCCGTTTTGGAGTCGTTCGACGTCGCTTCGTCCCCGGGCGACCGCGTGGCCGCGATCGAGGGGGATCAGGTCGGTGGTGGTGCTGCCGATATCGATCAAGACCCCAGGCCCTGGCGCGACCAGCCGGGCGGCCAGGGTCCCAAGGGCGAGCCAATTGGCCGCCGCGACCAGATGCGGCTGGTCCCTCGCGGCGTCGACCCCGTGAAACGAAACGTCGACTCCCCAAACGACCACCTGGGCACCTCGGACCGCATGGACAACCGCGTCCAGAACCGCCCCCACGCCCGCGCTTTTGGTCGGATAGCAGTCGCAGAGCTCGGCCGTCATCGTCATGGCCACGCGACCGAATGGAGGCATCACCGCCGTGGCCGCCGCGATCGCCCGGCCCAGCTCGGATGGTCGTTTCCAGACCTCGAAAGGCACGCTCCGGGCGGGACCCGCCTCATGAGCGAGCTTGATGTTCGCCCCCCCGACGTCGAGCGCGAGCCACGGGCCGGTGGATCTTGACATGCCGGTCATGCCAAACCTCCTCGCTCCTTGATTGATCCGTCCGCGCCGAAGGCGATGGGTCTCGCCCCCCTCACGATTTCCGAGAATCGGTCGATCTTGATCGGCCACTCGCCCGAGATTCCCATCATCCCGAGCCAGGCCTCCGCCAGAAACCCCCGCGGCAACACCCGCGCGAGCCCGACGCACGATGTCGTCGGACGCGGGTTGATCTCGAGAATCGTCGCCTGTTTCCGTTCGGCATTCCAGAGGAAATCGATCCCCACGAAACCGCCAAGCCCAGGGACGGCATCGAGCGCCCTGGTCAAAATGGGGAGCGGTTCCGGAATCGGCGTGGGCAATTCGCCGCCGAGATAGATAAACCGGCCCCCCTCGATCACCATCCGCTGACGTCCCATGGCCATCAGCGACGATTGACCGTTCGGGTCAACAAGAAAGCTAGCGCTCATGGGCTGGCCAGGGATCCAGGGCTGAAGGATCGCCTGATCCATCGAGTCCGGGATCGATGGCCGGTTGTCGGGGCCTGGAAGCAAGAATGTGTCGAGCGAGCCCGCGCCATCCACTGGCTTGAGTACGGCCGGGTAGTGGGCTTCGCGCGGAAACGGTCGGCGGGGGTCGATCCGTCGTGTCGCCGGGGTCGGGATTCCCCGCGACTCAAGGATCACGGCTAGTCGCGCCTTGTCGGTGACGGCCTCCACGGCGTCCCGCGTCGAGCCCATGAGGCGGGCGGGTCCTCGATCAAGAGCGCCTGTCAGTTCGGCCAGCACACCGTTGGTCTCCGGGGCGATCAGAACGATACAATCGACGGCCGCGGAGAATTCAACGAGCCGATGCTCAAGCTCACCAGGCCCGACGCGGGGGCTTTCCCACGGGCCTCGATCCTCGCTGAGTCTCGCGTCAAGGGGGGCGACAACGCGAATCGGCTCACCGTGATGCCGGACTCCGGCGAAATCGGCCGCGATGGCTGAGCGCATGGCGCGACCCTCGGCGGACCATGAGGGGGGCGGATCGCCCTCGGCCAGGCCACCCCCCGTGACCCATTCAAAGACCAACACCGAAAGTGCCCGGCCCAATCCCATGCCGACCGATTCCTTTCAAGTAATCCCAGTCGTTGACGTCAAGAATGAGCGAACGGTCCACGCCGTCGCCGGCCGTCGCGCCCATTATCAGCCGGTCGCCACGATTTTCCACCCCGACCCCGATCCACTCGCCATCGCCCATGCGTTTCACGACATTCTAGGCCTGACATCCTTGTATCTCGCCGATCTCGACGCCATCGCCGGCCACCCGCCCAGGATCGAGCTGTTTCGCGAGATTCTCAGGACTCGAAAGACACGCCTCTGGATCGACGCGGGGATCACGAGCGCCGTCTCGATCGAGCCCTTGCTCTCGGTCTCGAGCATCATCGTCGTCGGGCTCGAAACGCTTCAGGGTCCAAGCGCCATGGCTGAAATCGTGGAACGGGCGGGCTCGGATCGGGTTATGTTCAGCCTTGATCTCGATCAAGGCCGACCGCGGATCGCGACGGCGGCGGCCTGGCCGAGCCGAGATCCCCTCGCGATCGCCGAGCACGCCGCCGATCTTGGAGTCCGTCGGATGTTATTGCTCGATCTTGCGAGCGTGGGAACCGGGTCGGGCCTGGCTTCGATCGAGCTGATGCAAGCGATTCGGGTTCGTAGGCCCGGGCTCGAATTGTCGATCGGCGGTGGAATCGCCTCGATCGATCAGGTCACCATGGCCAGGCGCGCGGGGGCTGCCGCCGTCCTGGTCGCGTCGGCGCTGCACGACGGCCGGATCGGCCGGAATGAGCTTCGGGGAATCGAAGGGGAATTCCAGGATCGAATTGGACCTTCCGAGACGCGGTCGCGTCGCGGGTCGGATGTTGATCGACGGCCTTGAGGATTTCGGAGCTGGATCCTGGCTGAATGAGGGTCGTCACGCGGTCGATTCCAGGCCAGCCTTGCCCTCCGCTCTCCATTCGACCTGGGCCGACTGGCCAAAGCTCTCCTCGACCTCGACTCGTAGGACGCGAGGCGCTCGGGCCATCCGCGCGGTGAGCTCGACGCTCAGGCGGGAGGCGATGTAATCCGCCAGGAGCTCGGCCGTTGTGTTGGCGATCGGCAACAGGACGCATTCGTCGCGCGGAAAGCTCCAGTACCGGTCGCGATGGCCGACGCGGAGATTCGGGCCCTCTTCCGCAAGCGTGATCCGCGAATTGAGCGTGGGCAAGAGCATCCGGTGGTCGAGCTCATCGACAATCGCGCGGGTCATGTCCTTGAGAGCGATGAAATCGAAGACGTAGGAGTTCGAGTCAAGCTCGTCCTCGATCTCGACCGAGGCACGATAGTTGTGCCCGTGCAACCGTTCGCAGTGGTCGCCATCATACGTGATGAAGTGTCCCGAGCAAAAGACCAGGTAATCCTTGGTGACGCGAACCAGGAAACGAGACGCGGGCATGACCAATGTATCCTCGGGGGCGATGGCGCTGCTCTAGGTCGGCAGGCGCCAGCCATGCGGGTCGAGCGGCGTCTTGATCTTGCCATCTCGCAAGGCCGCGAACAAGGCGGCCGCGACCAAGTCGGCCGTCGCGCCGGGGTTGTATCGACGATCGGCATCGCGAAGCCAGCGGTCAAACTCGTCACAAAGACGCTGGCCATCCCCTGATCCAGGCCAGCCCGCCTCGAGCGCTTGGCCCGCGCGCCGAGAGACCTCGCCCGCGACCCGACCGCCGTGCTTGCGAGCGATCAGCGTGTCCGGCCGGTCGGCCAGTAGGGCCAGATAGCACATGATCACCGCCGTCTCGAGCGGTTCCCCGGTATCGAGAGCCCGGGTCAAGATTGGAGTCGCGAGATCAAGGACATCGCGATATCCCGTGGTATATTGCCGAGCGACGAGATCGCGATCGGCGGCGAGCGCCATCGCTTCACGAAGCGTGACGGTTGGCTCATTGGCGATGTCCTGGTCGGCGACCGCGCCCAGGCCCCCCGGCTGGGCGGCGCGGATCGCCCGGTAGACCCAACGGGCGTCGTCGACCGTGGTCTGGGAGAGAACCCGCTCGACCCCCGCCTGGAGCGGTTCGTCAGGTCGCACGGCGGCCAGGGGAACGAGCAAAAGGACGATCCCGAGGTTGGTATTGGTCTCGACCACCCGCCGGGTCGCGGCGATCGCCGCGTGGACGGCCCGGCCGACGCCAGTTTCCGCCGCGTGGTCGAGCGCGTCCACGATCGCGCCCGCCGAGAGAATGAAATCGAGATAGCCCAGATCGGCGAAATCGGCCAGCCGGTGCACGTTGCCAGGCTTGCGAGCGGTCGCCTCGATCACGCAGGAAAGCTGAGCGAGTCGGCCCGGGCTTAAGGGTATCGTCGTCATTGTGGTCCCCGCCGCGACAACCGGGCGAGTCGGTCCAGGAGAGCGCCCGCGACGTCGACCCCGGTGACGCGCGAGAGGGCTCGCCAGCCCGGGACGGCGTTGACCTCGATCACGACTAATCGCCCCTGGTCGAGGTCGGGGATCAGGTCGACACCGGCCATCTCCGCCCCGACGGCCTGGGCCGCCGCGATCGCGAGCCGGGCGGCCTCGGGCTCGAGCGGGCATGCCTCCGCGCGGCCACCCAGGGCGATGTTCGAGCGCCACTCGCCCGCCGCCGAATGCCTGCGCATCACTCCGAGCACCTCGCCCCCGAGCACGAACACTCGAAAATCGTGTCCGGGATGACGAATAACCCGCTGAAGATAGAGCACCGATCCCAGCCGCTCGAGCGAGCAAAAGATCCGCCAGCCGGTTTCACGGTCCGAGACCCTGACGATTCCACGCCCCTCAGCGCCAAAGAGGGGCTTGACCACCACGTCGCGTCCCAGGCTTTCGAAGGCATTGAGTGCTTCGGAGGCGCTCTGACCAGCCCAGGTGGCCGGGGTTGGCAGGCCGGCCCGGGCAAGCAGGGCGAGGGTGCGATACTTGTCGACCGAGACCTCGACGGACCAGGGCGAATTCATCACCGGCATTCCGGAAGCCCCCAGGCGATCGAGAGCGTCCATGCGAAAGACCACCTGCTCAAGGCTTCCCGGTGGCATCATCCGCACGAGAACGCCGTCGGCCGTCGACAGATCCAACGAGCCCACCTGGACCCGCGAGCCCCGGTTGGATTCGCCGACCAGGGCCGAAATCTGGTCGAAGGGAAGGGCCCGAAAGGCCACCCCTGCCTTGGCGGCGGCTCGGGTCAGGTCCTCAATGTGCCAGCCGGTTCCCGAGGATAGCGCGATGATCGAGGTCATGAAACGTCGCGTGGGTCAGTGGGATCAGACGCCGAACGACCGAGCCAGGATATCGGGCTCGGGCCGTCCAGAAACGAGGGTGGTGCCGGTGTCGATGTTTTGCAGGACGACCTGGACGGGGCTGAAGAGAAGGGGATCGACCTTGTAAAAATCATGGCCATAGCGCGCGAAGATCGTGGCGAAGGGCTCGCCGAAATCGCGGGAGGCCGAGGAGGGGATACGCGGACCCACCTGGGCGAGGCTCGCGTCGTCGCCGGTCAGGTAGAGAACCACTCGCGCGCCATAGAGAATGGCGTCGTTGGTGCGCCCGATCGCGGCCAGGTCGTTTTCCGAGACCGGGGGTAGGGGGGCCGAACCATGGGCGGAAACGACCCGCGAGAGGTCGAATTTGAGCTCGGCGAGCTTATGAAGGGCGGTCTCGACGGAACGCGCGGCGATTTGCAGACCGCCGGCCAGGCTTGCGGTTGGCGCGGCCATGAGGGTGACCTTGGAGGGCTCGACGCGGCAAGCGGCGGCGATCTTGGCGACGATGGCGGGGGTGGGGCGCTTGCGGGTCTCGAGCACGCCGACGATCGACTCGGCGTCCTCACGAAAGCCGATGACGTCATAGATTGACTCGGTCCCCGCGGCGGCGCGCATGGGACCCGAGCCCATCGCGAAGACCTTGCCGTCCTTGAGAGCCCAGCCGGCGTACTGCGCGGCCAGGCACGCCTGGACCGGATGATCGGTCATGACCGACACCGTGGGGATGGCCGCGCCCCGGACCTCGCCCGGCACGAGGTCGATCTGGGCCAGACCACCCAGGCAGACGCGGGCCAGGTCGAGCCCGGCCGCCAGGCTTCCCTTGATGTCGATGCCGCAGTCGATAAACCGGCCGCCTCCCTCGAGCTCGGAGACCGCGACCCTCGCTTCGTTCGCGCGTGAGACGAGCGATTCGACGATCACGAGCGCCCGGCGGTTGAGTGAAATCGTCGTCATGGAGCGCCTCGGAAACGTCAAACCAGGATCAGGCCAGTCTTCGGTGGTTAGAGCGTACGTGATCTTACCGACTCGAGCCCCAGGGCGAAACGGCGAGGCCGCACAACCACACCTAAGCCGTCGCCATCATGAGAGTCCGACGTGAGTAAGAACGAGGTGGTGAAATCTCAAGAGCCGGATTAGCTCGTTTCAACTCGTTGAATGTCTGGGAAAGGGAGAGGCCATGGAAACCCTTGGTTCG
>JAKBAP010000316.1 GCA_021808995.1 Planctomycetota bacterium
CGCGCGCGATCGGGGATCACGAGCTCGCGGAGCAGGACGTGTTCCGCCCCGAGACCCTGACACGCCGGGCAGGCTCCCTCCGGGGTATTAAAGCTCATCGAGCGTGGTTCGATGGTGGTGGCGACCGTGCCGCAATCCGGGCAGGCGAAGTTCACTCCGAATCGCTGTTCAGCCCATCCCTCCGGGGTGTCGACCAGGGCCAGGATCAGGCCGCCCGAGAGCGACAGGGCCAGGTCGATGCTCTCGGCGAGCCGAGGGCGCATGCCCGGGCGAATGACGACGCGGTCGACGATGGCCTCGACCGAATGGACACGCGCGGGGGCGAGCTTGGGGGGTGGGTCGCCAATCTCGAGGATTTCTCCGTCGACGCGCGCTCGGATCAATCATGATTTGCGCAAAAGAGCGAATGCCTCGGCCTGGGCCCCCTTTCGCTTTCGCGCCAGGGGGGCGAGGATCTGGACCTTGCGGCCTTCCTCGAGCTCCAGCAGGCGATTGACGATTTGCTCGGGGGCGTGGCGCTCGATGATCTGGCCACATTTGGGGCAGTGCGGCGTGGCGAACCGGGCAAGCAGGAGCCGCAGGAAGTCATTGATTTCCGTGATGGTGCCCAGGGTGCTCCGGGGGCTCGCGGTCGCGGATTTCTGGTCGATCGCGACCGTCGGTGGAAGCCCCACGAGCCGATCCACTGGCGGGGGCTCGATCAGCTCGACAAACCCGCGTGATTCCGCCGAGACGCATTCCAGGAACCGCCGCTGCCCCTCGGCCGCGATGGTGTCAAAGGCCAGCGAGCTCTTGCCCGACCCGCTCACCCCCGTGAACGCCACCAGCTTGTCGCGGGGAATGACGAGTGAAATGTTTTTAAGGTTATGCGTTCGCGCGCCTCCGACCTCGATGACCGCGAGGGTTCGCGCGGTGATCGCGGATGGAGCTCGGTCGGTTTGGGTCGTCATGGGTCGCCTCCGGGGTTCCGTCGCCCGGATCGATCTTACTTGCCGGCCGCCGGCTCGGCGACCAGGGACTGGAATTCGGGGCGGTCGCGAAGGATGGCGAGGTCGGTGTCCGCGCTCAGGGCGGCGCGGTTGGCCGGTTCGCGAAGGAAACCGAGCTCCCGCGCGTGACCAAGCCAGGTGAGCGCCTGGGCGACGCGGAGTTGGGATCGATGAGCGCGATCCGCTGGGGAAAGCCGTGAATCATCGCGGATGCGAGCGGCGATTAGGGCCATCGCGCAGGCGACATTATAGGCGTCCACCGGGGCCGCGCCGGCTTCGAGCGTGATCTGGTCCGCGACCCGTTCCGCCATGGCTCGATCACCAGCCGTGAGGCACGTGAGCGCGAGAAGAACCCGCGGACGGAGCGATTCATTGGGACCGGCAAGCTCGACGGCGCGGGTCAATTCCTGAATCGCCTCCGGGCGGCGACCGACCTCGGAGAGCCCGAGCGCCCGATTTCCATGGAGCGACTTACAGACGTCGCGCGTCACGAAGTCGTTGGGTTCTCGCTTGAGATAGGCCTCGAGCTCGGGGAGGCATTCGCCGGCGATTTCGATCATGTCGGGAGCCTTGCCGGGAATATTGCTCAATAGGCTGGTGAGATTGACCGCGACCTGTCCCCGATGCAGGAATACGCGATCCGCCTCTCGATCGCCCAGCGACGTCTCGTGAGTCAATCGCCAGGCTCGCCGAAGGGTTTTCTCGGCTTGATCGAACCGACGGAGTTCTCGCTCAAGGCCGCCCAAGTTCGAGAGCGAGACGACGGCGCGAAAGCTCCAGTCAGGTCGCCGTCTGGGGTTGGGCGCTGTCAGGAGCTGGACGGCTTGGTTGTAGACCCGGATCGCCTCCTCGGCTTGATTGGCCCAGCCCAGGGCGACCCCGAGGTCGTGCCGGGCCATGGCCGCGAATTGGATCGTGTCGGGGTCGTCGGGAGATTCCGCGAGGATGATCTCCGAGAGCGCGACTCCCTTTCGACCATATTCGACGGCCTGGGCGAGGGTTTCGGGGGAATCGTTGGGCCGATGAATCGAGGCCAATTGCGCGAGGCACTGGGTCCAGACCCGGATATGGTCTTGATTGTCGGGATGAGTTCGGTCGATTTTCTCGAGGAGGGCGAGCGCGCGGCGGCCGAACTCCCTGGCCTCGTCGGTTCGTCCGAGCTTGACGAGAAAGGCCACGCTGTCGCTGAGCATGGCGGCCGTGTCGGCCAGGACGAGGGGGTCGCCCAGGTCGGTCCGCGCGAGGATGGCGTCGTGAAAATCCAGGGCCTGCTGAAGGATCGCGTGTCGCAGCTCGAGCAATTTGGGAATGCCGGTGCCTCCGGCCGCGTTACTCTGGTCGATCATCGCGCGGAGGGCTTGACGAGCCTGGCGATAATTCGCCCTGGCCTCGGCGGCCTTGGATTGGGTTTGCAGGATCTCGGCCCTGAGGGCCTTGTTGTATCGGGTGACAAGGGCCACCACCACGGCGACCGCGATCACGATCGAGGCCGCCGTGATCGACTGCCAGGGATGCGCTCGGGTCCACTTCGCGAATCGCGAGATCGGCCCCAGCCGTCGCGTGTGGACGGGCTTTCCGGCCAGGAAACGGCCCAGTTCGTCGGCCAGTTCGCGCGCTGTCGAATAGCGTCGGGCCGGTGATTTCTCCAAGCATTTCAGGCAGATGGTCTCGAGGTCGCGGGCGAGCTCCGGGCGAATCCGCCGGGGTGGCGGGGGTTCGGTTTCGGCCACGAGCCTCACGGTTTCCAAGGGAGTGTCACCCACGTAAGGTGGTCGTCCGGTGAGCATGTGATAGAGAATTGCTCCCAGGGCGTGGACATCGGCCATGGGACCGACCGCGCGGGATTGGCCAAGCGCTTGTTCGGGCGCCATGTAGCTGGGGGTGCCCAGGATCGCGCCTGTCGCGGTCCTGGCCGATTCGCCATCGACGCGCTTGGCCAGGCCAAAGTCGCCGATCTTGGCCCTGCCGTCGAGGGCAAACAAGATATTCGACGGCTTCAGGTCGCGGTGAATGACCCCTTGCCCGTGCGCTTCCTCGATCGCCGTCGCGAGGGTCTGGATCAGCAAGGCCGCTTCCCGTGTGGGCATGGGCCCGCCCTTCAGACGGTCCGCGAGCGTTCCCCCCTCGAGATACTCGATGACCAGGAATGGCCGTCCGCGCGACTCGCCAACGCGGTAAACCGTGATGATGTTGGGATGATTGATCCTCGCGGCCGCGCGCGCTTCCCCCTGAAATCGCCCGCGTTCATCCTCGGAGATCGCGAGATCCAGCGGTGTCGTCTTCACCGCGACCACGCGGCCCATGATTCCGTCAAACGCCTTATAGACCACGCCCGCTCCTCCACGGCCCAGGATCTGGTGATACTGGAGCCCCTCGATCACGGGAGGGCCGGAGTCGCGGAGCTCATCCAGAAACGGAGCCGGCATCGGAGCCGGCACGCGAGCGGGGCGCTCGGGTCCGTTTCGGGTCTCGAGGGTGATCTCCCGGTCGACTCGTTCGAGATGGTCGCCTAGAGCGCCTGCGATTCCGGGAAATCGCGCCTGATACTCCGCGTGCCCGGGTCGATCGCCCCATAGTCGCCTGGCCCGATATTCCGCGGCCACCAGTTCAATCACGTCGTCGTCGGCTCGACCTAGTGCGTGATGGAGTTCAAGGTAGTGCTCGACTCTCGGCCGGGGCGGGGTCGATCCCACGAGCAACGATTCCGCCGATCGCCAGCGGTATTCGATGTCAAGCTCGACCAACCGTAATCCGACCCTCGCCAGGGCGCGCGGTTGCTCCTGGACGGCCAGGAAGGCGAGTCGGGACTCGATGCTGGGAGTCTGGCCGCTCAACCAGTCTCGCTCGAACGCGAGGAGCAATTCCTCGATCGGCTCCTCAAGCGCACCGGTCGTCTGGTTCATGGTTGGTGTTCTCTTTCGGTTCGTTCTCGAACGATCGATACCGCGCGGCCAGTCGAGCGGCGATGGTCCGTAGCCAGCGACCCACCGTCGTATGGCTGACGCCCATGCGTTCGGCGATTTCTTCCTGGGTCATGTCTTGAAGTCGCATATCAACGACTCGCCGCAGGTGACTTCCCACGGGGCCGAAGAGGAGCTCGATCTCTTCCACGATGGCCAGGGCTTCGTGATCGCCCGGCTCGCGCGAGGGGAACTCGGGACCTTGATCCTCTCGAGTCACCCATTCGGTTTCACGAGCCAGCGATCGCTTGAGCGCGAGCTGCTCGCGGATTCGTTCGGCGACCTTGCGAGACGCGATCGTCGTCAGCCAGGCCCAAAGGTCGCCCGACCGCTTGATCGTGATTCGGTCCTCACGGATCGCGCGAAACAGGCTGGCGAACACCGATTGGGCCACGTCGGCGGATTCAAACCGCCGCGTGAACCCATCCGGGATCGTCGACTGAAGGAAACGCAACAAACGCCTCACGAAGCGATGAAACAGCAGACTCTCAGCCTCGGAGTCGCCCCGGCGACAACGCTCCACGAGCTCGAAGGTCCTGGCCTCCGTGATCTCGACCCCGTCATCACCTCTCATGGGCAACCCTTTCAACCAGGGATCGCGACGCCAATCTCAAGAGAATATTTTTGATGAACTTGGCGTTCAGAGGCAAACGGAAAATGCAATCTCCAAACAGTGGTTTACGACTCGCCGGTTTTAGGGGCGATGGGCTCCGTCGCGCGCCAGGCGTTCGAGGGAGACCCTGGGCGCGAACAGGGGCGGCCCATCCCTCCCATGTCCCTAACCGACTCTCTTAAAACTTGTTAGGTGGAACCAGGTGGCTCGTCGCTCGATCCCGGCCCTTCATGGTGGAACCAGGAATCCGATACCCGGCGTTCCACGCCATGTTTCTTGAAATCAACATTGAGGCCCCAGAGCGGTATCGCCCCTGGCGGCAAAACATCACGAGGAAGGAATTGACGATGGTGAAGCGCGTCGGATGGGGTGGTCTCGTTCTAATGTTCGCGACGGTCTGGTCGGGGCTAGCTCACGCCCAGAGTGTCGGGGCGAAATCGAGCGGCGACTGGGGGACCGGGTCGATCTGGACGTCCGGGTCCGCGCCAGGGAGTTCGAATAACGTCTACATCGGCGGCAATACGCCCACGGGCGCGGCCTCCACGGCGACCGTGACCCTCACCACCAACGAGGCGGCGGCCAACCTCTATCTGGGATACGGCAACGGAGATAGCGGCACGCTCGAACTAGGCTCGAACACGCTGACCGTCTCGGGGACCATCGATCTTGGATTTGGAGGAGGTACCGGCTCGATCGTGGAGGGCTCGGGCGGGTCGTTCACGGCCGGCGCGTTGAACATCAATGGTTCAAACTCGTATTCCTTCGGAGCAAACGACGCCGTTGGTTCCCTTGGTCTCTCTAGTGGAGCATCGGCGACGACAATCGCGGCCGGGAACGTGACCGGGAGCGTCTTTATCTCCGGAAAGAGCACCTTCAACATGGGAGCCGACATCACCCTCACCGGTAGCCTCGCCGTGCAGGACTCGGGATCAGTGCTCAACATGAATGGACACTCCCTCGCCGCCACGTTTCTTTACCTCGGGTCGTTCGGGTCGAGCCCGATCACGATCGAGAACCGGGGGTCGATCTCGGCCTCTTACCTCAACGTCGGCAATGGGATGAGTTTTAGCTTGCTCTCGACCGATTCGGTCAAGAACTTCAACCTCTACGGTGGCGCGTCGAGCACGCTTGGCGGATCCGTCTCGGTCTCCACGCTGTCACTCGCTGGAGGCTCGACGGCGACCACGACCGAGACCGGGAACGTGACCGGGAGCGTCTTTATCTCCGGAAAGAGCACCTTCAACATGGGAGCCGACACCACCCTCACCGGTAGCCTCGCCGTGCAGGACTCGGGATCAGTGCTCAACATGAATGGACACTCCCTCGCCGCCACGTTTCTTTACCTCGGGTCGTTTGGGTCGAGCCCGATCACGATCGAGAACCGGGGGTCGATCTCGGCCTCTTACCTCAACGTCGGCAATGGGATGAACCTCAATCTCGGCTCGAGTGACCTCGCGTCGAATCTGAACGTTGACAGCAAGGCCACGGTGACGACCTCGACCCTCGAAAACGTGACCGAGAACGTCAATGTCACGGGAGGCGGCGTGCTGAATCTCGGGGCCAACCTTGGGCTCCATGGGAATCTCTACGTTCAAGATAGCGGCTCGACCGTCAATGCGCATGGTTACGCGATCACCTCTAACAATCTTTATGCCGGCTGGAACGGGACCTCCGCCGTCAGCGTGATCAACACAGGGGCCGTGGAGGCCAACAACCTCTACCTCGGCAACGGCAGTGCCCTCACGCTCCATGGCGGCGACGTCGTGAACGACTCGATCAATCTCAAGGGAGGGTCCACCTTGACCATCCAGAGAT
>JAKBAP010000317.1 GCA_021808995.1 Planctomycetota bacterium
AGGAACCGCCGATCCCGGATTTCGCCGGGGCGTCGAATTGATCCGCGGCGGCGTGCTGGGGGACGTCCATGAAGTCCACGTCTGGACGAATCGCCCCTTTCACTACTGGAAACAGGCCCCCGACATCGTCGCCAGGCCCAAGGACACGCCACCGGTCCCTGATTACGTGAGCTGGGATCTCTTCCTCGGGCCAGCCCCCGAGCGCCCCTACCACCCGGGATACCACCCCCACAACTGGCGCGGATTCTGGGACTTTGGCACGGGCGCTCTGGGCGACATGGCCTGCCACACCACCAACCTCCCCTATATGGGGCTCCAGCTCGGCCTGCCGACCCACGTCAGCGCGGTCCACTCCGAGATCAACCCCGAAACCTACCCGGCCTATTCCACGATCACCTACGAGTTCCCCGCCCGGGGTTCACGCCCGGCGGTCAAGCTCACGTGGTACGAGGGGGCGAAGGACGGCTCGCGTAACCTGCCCCCCGACTCGCTCTTCCCCGCCGGGCTCAAGCCCTCCGACAGCGGCTCGCTGATCATCGGCTCCCTGGGCCGCATGTACTCACCGAGCGATTACGGCTCGGAGCAGACACTCTGGCCCGATGACAAGTTCAAGCACGTCCTGCTCCCGCGAATCGAACGCGACCGCGATACCGACCTCTCGCACAAGCGAGAGTGGGTCGCCGCGATCCGCGCGGGCAAGCCCGAGCACGCCCTGTCCAACTTTGACTACTCCGCGACCCTGACCGAAACGATGCTCCTGGGCAACGTGGCCGTCAGGTCGGGCGAGGCGATCGACTACAACCCCGAGACTGGCCAGATCACCAACAGCTCGACGGCCGCTCGCTATCTGAAATCTCATTTCCGCGCGGGTTGGGAAATCTGAATCGCAGGGCACGGCGGCTAACAAGGGCCGCCGTGCCGACTTTTACCGCCGACGAAGCGCGCGATCGATTTCGCGCTTGGCGTCCTGTTTCTTGATCGCCTCGCGCTTGTCAAACGTCTTCCGACCACGCGCCACCCGGAGCTCGACCTTGGCCATCCCCGACTTGAAATAGATCGCCAGCGGAACCAGCGTGATTCCCTTCTCGGTCGTCAGCGACCCCAGCTTGGCGATCTCGCGCCGATGCAAGAGCAGCTTTCGCGAACGCTTAGGCACGTGGTTCATTCGGTTCGCTTGCAGATATTCCGGGATATCGCAGCCGTTAAGCCACGCCTCGCCATTGTTGATCTCGGCGTAGGAATCCTCGAGATTCGCCTTTCCTCCCCGCAGGCTCTTGACCTCGGTCCCGGTGAGCACGATCCCGGCCTCGACCTTCTCCATCAATTCATAGTCGTGCCGCGCGCGGCGGTTCCGGGCGACGATCTTCACGCCCTCTTCCTCGGACTTATCCGCGCGTTTCTTAGCCATTCTCGTTCGTGCTCCCGTTGCTCAGGGGTGGGGCGAGGCCGATTCCGCCTCCGCTCGATCGAGTTCGCGTAACAGCTCGGCGACCGTCCGGCCAGACGCCGGATCGACGTCCTCGGGAGCGATCTCCGCGAGCGGCCCAAGCACGAACCGCCGTTCCCGAAACCTCGGGTGCGGCACGATCAACCCCGGCTCGTCCAGGATCCGATCGCCAAACAAGACAAGGTCCAGGTCGATCGTCCTTGGGCCAAACCGGAGTTCCCGAGTTCGACCCAGCCGGCTCTCGACATCCAGCATGACGCGCAAGAGGCCGGCGGGCGAGAGCATCGTCTCCAGAATCGCGGCGGCGTTGAGATAATCTCCCTGGCTTTTGGGCCCTCCCTCGGGCCGGGTCTCATGAAACGAACTGACCGCTCGAACCACGAGCCCAGGCGTTTGAGCAAGCGCCTCGATCGCTTGCTCCAGGAACGCTCGGCGATCCCCGAGATTGCTCCCCAGCGCGATCAGGGCCCGGCTCGATCGCATGCTCATCCTCTCGGGGATTTTTTGGACCTGGTTCCGACACTCAGAGCGCGAGCTGGCCGATCCGCTCGACAGCCTCGAGCAGTCGGGGCGTCTCGACGGTCAGCGCGGCTCGAATGTATCCGTCGGCCGTCTGGCCAAAGCCAATCCCCGGCGTGACCACCACGTCGGCCTCGTCCAACAGCCGGGCACAGATCTCGGTCGATCGATAGCCCTTGGGGCAGGGGATCCAGACATAAAATGTCGCCTGGGGTGCCGTCACGTTCCAGCCGATTCGACCCAGAGCCGCGACAAACGCGTCGCGCCGTTCACGATAGAGTGCCCGGATCGGAGTCGCGAGCGTGGTATATTCATCGAGAGCCGTCTTGCCCGCGTGCTGAATCGCGGTGAAGATCCCCGAATCGGTGTTGGCCTTCACCTGGGCAAGCGCGGCGATCAGAGGCGCTCCGCCAATCGCGAAGCCCACCCGCCAGCCCGTCATGTTAAAGGTCTTCGACAGGCTGTGGAATTCGATGGCGACGTCCTTCGCCCCCGCGACCTGCAAGATCGATGGCGGAGGCTCGGCGAAAAACATCTCGTTGTACGCCGCGTCCTGGGCGACCACGAATCCCGTCGCCCGGGCCCGCGCGACCACGTCCTCGAAAAACGCCAGGTCGGCGACGCCCCCCGTGGGGTTGTTGGGATAGTTCAAGAACATCAGCCGCGCCCGATCGTAGGCCGCCTGGGGTATCGCCGCGAGATCGGGGCGAAAGCCGAGACCAGGCTCGAGCGGCATCACGTGGACGTCAGCCCCGGCGAACATGCTGCTCGACCGATAAACCGGATAGCAGGGGTCGGGGACCAGGCTGAGATCGCCCGGATTCAGGACCGCCAGCGGAAGATGCGCGATCCCCTCCTTGGAACCGATCAAGGGGAGGATCTCGCTCTCGGGATCGAGCTCCAGGCCGTACCGGGCGCGACAAAACGCGGCGATCGATCGCCTGAGCTCGGGCGAGCCTTGATCAAGCGCGTATTGATGAAACGCGGGGTTCTGGGCATGGTACTTGAGGCTCTCGATGATCGCCGCCGGGGTCGGGCGATCCGGGTCGCCGACGCCCAGGTTGATCACGTCCCGGCCGGCCGCCAGGGCGGCTTTCTTTTTCCTGTCGATCTCCGCGAACAGATACGGTGGCAGTTTGCGGAGACGCTCCGACTTGACAAATCCTGTCGCCATCGCGGCGCTTTCCCTCATCTAAAGAAAACCGTGATCCTCGCCTCGGGACTCGCGATCGGGTCAACCCGCGAGCGCTTCCTCGGGCGTGTTGTCGTTGGAGTACACATTCTGGACGTCATCGTTTTCCTCGAGCACGTCCTTGAGCTTTCGCATCTTTCTCCCATTCTCCACGTCGAGGTCGACATAGTTCGTGGGGAGATAACTGGTCTCGGCGGTTTCGGTGGGGACTTTTTGCTCCTCGAACACCTTTCGGACCTGGTCGAAGACGCGGGGGTCGCAGGTGACCTCGAAATAGCCGTCGATCCGCTCGACATCGTCAGCGCCGGCGTCGAGCGCGACCTCCATCAGGCTTTCCTCGGCGATGTGCTTGGCGTCGATCACGAACAGGCCCTTGTAGTTAAACAAATACCCCACGCACCCGCTCGCCCCCAGGTTCCCGCCAGCGACCTCGAAATGCCTGCGGAGCTCACTGGCGGTGCGGTTTCGATTATCGGTCAGAACCTCGCAAAGTACCGCCACGCCTCCTGGCCCATAGCCCTCGTAGAGGACCTCCTCGTAGTTTTCAGCCCCCAGCTCGCCAGTGGCTTTCTTGATCGATCGCTCGATGTTTTCCTTGGGAACCGACAGCGATCTCGCCTTGTCGACGGCGTAGCGCAGCCGCATGTTGGCGGCCGGGTCCCCCCCTCCGGTCCGAGCGGCGACGAAGACGGCCCGGCAAAGCTTGGTGAAGAGCTTGGCTCGCTTCGCGTCGACCAGCCCCTTGCGGTGGGCGATATTCGCGGAATGGGAATGTCCCGCCATGGGATTTCAAGACTCCTAGATGCAGCAAGATTGACCATGAACACGTCATCGCGTCGAGCCGGACCCCTCGATCCCAATCACTGGGGGAAGGATCTTAACCGACGCGGCCCGCGCCGAACCAGGATATCGGCCCCAATCAAACCACGGACAGGGGAGGCCAATGGTCTCGGCGATCAACATCAGGGGGACTGGCGGGTCGACGGCTTGGCGACCGGGTCCATTTTCTCGAGGGATTCGAGCTTTTTCTTGATCTCCGGCAGCCGCTTTTCAGGAGGAACCGCCCGCTCGCCGGCGACTCGCGCCATTCGCCACGCCTCGGCCGCCTTGTCGATATCCTGGAGCTGAAAATAGATGTCGCCAAGGTGCTCGAACAGCGTCGCGTCCTGGTTCTCGCCTTCTTGCTCGGCCTCGGCCTTCATTCGCTCGACGGCTTTCTTCATGGGCTCGAGTGCTTCCTTCGCCTTGCCCCGCTTGAAAAGCACCCAACCCAGACTATCCAGGTACGAGCGGTTCTCGGGCTCCTCGCGAATCGCCTTGCGAATCATCGATTCCGCCTTCTCGAGATTCTTCCCCTGCTCAGCCCAAAGATAGCCCAGGTCGTTGTTGGGGCCGGCCTCGTCGGGATTATTCTGCAAGAGCAGCTCGAGCTCCGCCTCCCCCTTGGTGTAATTCCCAAGATTGACATACGCGATCGAAAGACTCTGGCGAACCATCTTGACCAGCTCCTCGTTGTTCCCGAACCGCTTGAGCAGGCTCTCGAAAACCTTGATCGCCTCCTGGTCGCGGCCGAATTTCGTCAGGATGCTTCCCAGGTAGACCTCATAGATCGGGTTGGCCGGCTCGCGCTTCGCGGCGGACCGAAAGAGCCCGGCGGCCTCATCGACCCGGCCGACGTCGGCGAGCAATCGGCCCAGCTTGACCTGGGATTCGCCGTCGACCGGATCGAGCTTGAGCGCCTCGTCCAGCACCACCCGGAGGGCCTGGTTATGGCCAGCGCGACGATGGAAATCCGCCAGGAACGAGAGCGTCCGCGCGGTTCGCTCGGCGGGATACTTGGCCAGCATTTCCTCGATCGTATTCGCGGCGGCCGCGAATCGGCCCAGCCTGCGCTCGCTGTCGGCGATCTCGGTATAGACCAGCGGGTTTGAGTTGCTCTCGAGCAAGATCCGCTGGATCTTGAGGAGCTTTTCCAGCCGACGATCATGACGCGGCGAACTCCGGTTGGAATTCGCCAGGAAAGCAAGCACCACGAACGCCGATCCCGGCAGCGTGGGGGGATTCGAACTGAGCTGCTCCACCCCCGAGTCGAGCATCGCCTCGGTCATCGAATCGTCCGCGGCCGCGCCCTGCAACTGCGCGGTCACCGCCTCGGCCTGGGCGCTGCGTGGATCCTTGAAAGCCTCGCACAAGACCTTGAGCAAATCGGCCGACCGCTTGCGCTTGAACAGCGACGCCGCCAGCGCCCGATACGTTTGCGGAGTCGGCTGCGAGTGCAAGAGCTCACGATAAAGAGCCTCGGCCTTGTCGACTTGACCCGTCTCGCGATAACGATCCGCCAGCACATACTGGAGCGGGATGTTCTTGGAATCGCGCCGGGCCGCCTCCTCAAGCCGCGGCGTGATCTCCTTTTCCCGCTTGAGACCCGTCAGGACCTTGGCCAGGAGCTCATAGGCCTCGACCCCCTGCGGCTGCCGCCGAATCGACCGCTCCACCTGCGCCAGCGCGTCCGCCCCGCGATTCAGCTTGAGCAACGTGTCCGCCAGCAAGAGCTCGATCTGAGGGTTGTCCTCGTCGTAGACCAACCCCCGTTCAAACGCCTTCGCCGCGAGCTCGAGCCGTTGGGCGGCCAGGAAGATAAACCCAAAATTGAGATAGGCCACCGATGGCTGGTGTCCAAGCACCCGAACCTGGTGCGCGGGCGCCAGTCGATTGGCCGCTCGGTCGTCGAGCCCCGCGAGGACCTTGGCCAGGGAGTCGGCCGCCTTGTCAACCTGACGCAGCGGACCCGAATAGATCTTGCCTAGCTCAAACTCGGCCAGGATCCGCCCAGGAGCGCTCGCCTCGAGCTTCGGACTCGCCAGCACCTGCTTGAGCAGGTCCTCGGCCTGCTTGGGGTCCGTCTTGACGTAATAATCGACGAGCCGGATCAAGGTGTCCGAATCGCCAGGATCATTGGCCAGAACCCGCTTGCCAAACTCGACGGCCTGATCGGGCCGCGAAAGCGCTCCCAGGTAAATGCGGCACAGGCGCCGCGCGATCGCCACCGAATCGGGGTCGAGCTTGAGTGCGTCCTTGAGCAGCGCGGCCGCCTCGGCCCAGGAATGTTGGTCCTCGAGTCCCCTCGCGGCCGTGAACAGCCGGGCGACCTCGGTCCGTTGGCGGTCGTCAACCGTCG
>JAKBAP010000318.1 GCA_021808995.1 Planctomycetota bacterium
AGATCGGCATCGTGAGGCGCTCTGGAGGGGTCATCCGCGGGAGGCGGGCTCAACAGGTTTCGATCGACCTGCGGATGGGCCTCGAGCGCTGGATCAAAATGGGCCAGCTCGCGCAGCAATTCCCCCTGACGCGCGGGCGAATCCGCCTGAAAGGCTCGGTCCCAGTAGGGAGGGGAGCGCGGCCCGGAGCTCACGGACCGTGATATGCGTCTCGCCCCGCAGGTGGACGGCCTGGAGCGCCTCGAACAGGCGCTGGCGGGCCCTCAAACGCGAGGTCTCGTCACCCGCGAAGGGGATATTTGGCGGACCAAACAACCCGGCGGCGCGGAAGACCTGGCATCGTTCCTTGGCGGAGCAGCTCAGACAGGGAGTCCAAGTCTCACAGGCCTTTTCGCCGCCGTAGAGCTGGTCGACGAGGCGTTCGAGGAAGTCGGTCTTGATCGTCGGCGAGTCAGTTGGAATGTCCCCCACTAAAGAGCGTTCGTTGAGGCTGATGAAGCGAATGTGGGAATCATGGGATTGCGCGTCAGGCTCGACCCCGGTGGCGTCCAATTTCGTTAAACTGAAGAGTGCGAATCAGGACTCCTTGAGGATCACGATCGTGGATTTCGCCAATCCGGAACGAATCTGGCTCTTGACCGTCTGCCTGGTGCTCGTTGGTTGGGCGGTTCGGGGGCGAGTGATCCGGGGCCGGGCGTGGCGGGCGCTGGGCGGGAGAGGGCACGCGCCACGCGACGGTGCCTGGATCACGCTCATGACCTGCGTGTTGCTGGCGATCGCGCTCATGCGGCCACGATGGCTGGGCCAAGGCGAAACCGCCGGCGGCCTGGGACGCGATGTCGTACTCGCCGTCGATGTGAGCCGCAGCATGGCCGTCGAGGACGCCGTTCCGAATCGCCTCGCGTCCGCGCTCGATGCCGCGGACAGCCTGCTGAGGGCGCTCGCCGCCGATCCCGCCAGCCGCGCCGGCGTCGTCGCGTTCGCGGGCAAGGGGGTGATCCGCTGCCCTCTCACCGAAAACCTGGGGGCGGTCGGCGATGCGCTCCGGCGGCTCAAGCCCGGCTCCGTTCAGCCCGGTGGAACCGACCTCGATGCCGGGATCGAGGCCGCCCTCGACCTCTTTCAACCCGATCAACCCTCGGGTGGACGCGCCATCGTGATCTTTTCCGACGGCGAGGATCACGAAAACCGCTGGCCCAGGCTCGCCCAACGGCTCGAGGAAAGCGGCGTCACCATCCACGCCGTCGCCATTGGAGACGACCTGGTCGGACGAACCGTCCCCTTCGATTCACCCGATACTCGCCTGCTCTTTCAGGGACACCCCGTCGAATCCCGCCGGGTCGACCGGGACCTTTTGAGCCTCGTCCACGAGACCGGCGGGACCTTTATCCCACTTGGAGTCAGCACGGTCGACCTGGGCGCGCTTTATGTCTCGCGAATCGAGCCCGCCAGTCGACGCTCGGCCAAGAGCTCTACCCTCGACCGCCAGGACTGGTTCCCGGTCTTGCTCATTTGCGCCCTGGGCCTGTCCCTGGCGGCGAGCCGGCCGCCGGTCCCGGGCTGGCCGCGATTTCCCAGGTGGCGCGGGCGCGAGCCGATCACGCCGAAACCGAGCAAGCCCGCGATCGTGGCCGGCCTCGCCATGGTCGCGCTGGGCCTGGCGGCCGGCGACGTCCCGGTCGAGCATCGTCGGTCCGTGGCCGAGGTGGTCGACCTGGGCCGGGAATTCTATCAAAGAGCTCGATTCGACCTCGCGCTCGAATCCTTCGAACAGGCCGCCAGGCTCGCCCCGGATCACGCCGTCCCCCGTTATGACCTGGCATCCACCTTGTTTCAGCTAGGACGATTCGACGAGGCGAGGGCTCATTATCTGGAAGCCCGAAGAGCGGCCGACCTCACGCTCCGGGCCAAGATCGATTTTGCCCTCGGCAACACCGCCTTTTCACTGGGCGACCTGAACCAGGCCATCGCCTCTTACGACGACTGCCTGGAATCGACCGCGCGTGGGCCTGGGCTCGACTCCATCCGACGAGACGCGGCCGAGAACCGCGCGTTCGCGCTCGAACGGCTCAAGAGTCTCGGCCCGAATGAGCCGGCCAACACCGATCACACGACTCCCACGAAGCGTGAACCGCGCGAGGATCCCAGTGGCGAGGCCCAGAAGGAGACCGACGCCAAAAAGGGTAAGCCCTCGAACGCGCCTCGGGGAGGCGGGGGGCAACCCAGGCCAGCGTCCGGAACCCATCGCGCGGGTGGGGCGGGGGGGTCGGATTCCCAGGGTTCCACGGACCCGAACCGATCACCCGACGACCGGCTCGACGACGGCCTCGACAAGATCCAGGACGCCCTCGACGACCGGCTCGGCGACGAATCCAGACCGGCCCCGCCGCGCGACGATCACAAGGATTGGTGAGCTCGACATTCGATACCGCGAAAGCCGGCCCAGGACTCTTTTGGAGACTCTACTTATGATTCGATGTATTGTTTGGCTCGTCGCGATCACGAGCCTTCCCTTGACCCACGCCCGAGCCGAGACGCTCAGCCGGCTCGACAATGGCGTGATCCAGATCGGCGTCGACCTCGACCACGGCGGCACGATTACCTGGCTCGGCCGATCCCATGGCGGCGAGAATCTGATCAACTCGCATGATCTCGGCCGCCAGATCCAGCAATCGTATTACTCAGGTCCCGCTCCGTACGGAAAGGCACACCCTAACTGGAAAAACTGGAGCTGGAATCCGATCGGCACCGGCGACGTTTACGGCCACCCGAGCCGCGTGCTCAAGCACACCAACGACGGGCGCTCGCTCGAGGTCAAATCGATTCCCATGCAATGGGCGCTCGACAACGTCCCTGGCAAGTGCGAATTTGAAACCCTGATCACGCTCGAGGGGCCGACCGCCCGCGTCCGCTGCCGACTGATCAACCATCGAGCCGACACGACCCAATACCCCGCTCATGATCAAGAGCTCCCGGCGGTCTACACGATTGGCAAGCTCCATCGTCTGTTCACATACGAAGGAGGCGAACCCTTCACCAATCGTCCCTTGAAATTGATCAAGAACGCCGGTCCTCCCTGGTCAAGCTGGAAGGCGAGCGAAAACTGGGCCGCCCTGGTCGATGACAGGGATTTTGGCGTTGGCGTGATCCATCCCGGAATCTATTCGTTCATCGGAGGCTTTCATGGCAAGCCAGGGCAGGGGGCCCGAAAGACAACCCGACTGGCTACATCGCCCCCCTCCGCCGCGAGATTCTTGATCACAATATCGTCTACGAATACGAGTATTTTCTCACGCTTGGGACTCTTGCCGAGATCCGCGCGGTCGCGACCGCGCTTCGTGTCAGGGATCCGCGTCCCGACGATTCGTTCACCCACGACCGGCGGCACTGGACGCTCCACGGGGCGACCGACGGCGGGATGCCGTTTCACGGAAGCTGGATGATCGCCCTGGGCAAGGGAGCGTGCCAGTTGATCGGACCCGAGACCTGGTGGACGGCCGCGAGCGCGCCCCGGCTTCATGTACGGGCCTCGCTCACCGGCCGGCCCCGAACCGTCTGGGTCTCCTGGAAGAGAGTGCACGAGGAATCCGCGGCGAACGGGCGAATGAAGCTCGATCTTCCCGCCGATGGAATGTTCCACACACTCGAGCTCGATCTGGCGTCTCAGCCGACGTACCGGGGAACGCTCGCCGGGCTGCGACTCGAGATCGACGACGCCGACCACGCGGGGGACGTCCTTCGGGTCGAATCGGTGTCGGTGAAAACAGATCTTGGGCAGGTCAAGGCCGCGGTGAAACCGGGCGGTTGAGGGCCGCCATTCACGACCTTGGCGCGAGTCGCCGCATCGTGGAACTCACTCGTTTGAGCTTCGTCCTCGTATTTCAAGCCCTGAAGAGCCGGGGGACTGCCCCCTCTCGGCCCTGGAGAGTCGGGGACTGGCTGCTTTTATGATACCCCATAAAAGATGCCTGTCCCTCTCTCGGCCCTATCACAATCAACAAAGCCGGGCGCGCCGCTCCGCGGCGCGCCCCCAAGTCCTCCCTCGCCCGCCGTTCCGCTCCGTCGGCCAGGCCGGCTCGCTCCGCTCGCTTCGCCCCCGGCCGACTCCGCTCCACGGCTCACCTCCACAGCTTTCACTTACCCGACTGGCCTCGGGCCACACGAAAGCCCAGGATGTCGTTCCGGTAGCCCGGGACGAGCCTGCTCCGGAACGCCGAGCGCACGCCCCGCGGGTTGCTGCCCCAGCACCCGCCGCGAATCACCCGGAACGAGGCCCCCTCGGCCCCAACGGGGTCCGCGGCGGGCGACCGCGCGTAGTGGTCTTCACCATACCAGTCCCAGCACCACTCGGCCACATTGCCGTGCATGCCGTACAAGCCAAACGCATTCGCCCGATACCGCGTCACGGGCGAGGTGAAGACGTAGCCGTCCCGGCCCGAGATCGTGATGGGATCCCAGTGATACAACTGCGAAAACCTCACCCAGCTCGCATGGACGTCTCCGCGATCCTTGAACGTCGCGTCGGCCACATTGTCACGAGACGCCAGCGTTTCGGGGTCGTCGCCTCCCCAATAGCGTGTCGTCGTCCCCGCTCGGCACGCATACTCCCATTCCGCCTCGGTTGGCAAGCGATAGCCGTCGCCAGCGGAAATCTCGCCCGCCCCCAACCGGTAATAGGGCGCCAGGCCGTCGCGCTTGCTGAGCTCGTTACAAAACCAGACGGCGTCGTTCCACGTCACATTCACGACCGGATGGTCGTCGGCCTGATCAAATCCCGTGAACCGCCAGCTATAACGCGGGTTTCGGCCGTCAAGCTCCTTCGTCTGTTCGTTCCAGCCACAGCCCCCCTGGCCGTCGCGCTCTGGCTCGGTCTTGTGATCGGCCGATTCCACCACCTTGCGAAACTGACCCACCGTCACCTCGGTCATGCCCAGGTAAAACGGTTTCGTGATCTGGACCCGATGGCGCGGCAGCTCGTCGTCATCGGCGTCGGGGTCGGCTTCCTTCGTCGAACCCATCCAAAACTCGCCCGCCGGGATCAGCCTGAGCCTCATGCCGGTCGAGCGCGAGGCGATCGACCCCGACGCGCCAGCCCCCGAGAGGTCGACCAGGACGACGCGTCCCGCCCCGTCGTTGCCCGTCACAAGCCGCGGCGTCTGGACCGATCCGCGTTGTTTGCGGACATGCTGAAGCACATTCTCCTTCACATATCCCGCCAGCTCGTCGAGCGTGATCGCGCCGTCCGAGGGTTTGTCGCCCGAGCCCACGTCGGCCGCGCCGCCCAATCCCTCGATCACGAAATGCGTGAACACCCCGAGCCCGCCGGCCAGGCCGGCGTCTTCCCACGATTCTTCGTTGTCGCCGCACGCGAACAGAGCGGCCACCGACGGCGGCGGGGCCAGCGGCTCGAGCATCGAAACGCCGCCGGGCAGTGCGCTCTTGAGCTCGACCCGGCAGGCGTCGACCCAGAGCATCTTGGTCGCCGCCTTGCACGTCTTGAGGCCGTCGTAGAAAGACGCGAGCGTGAGGAACTTGCTCGGTTCGCGGTCCCTCAAGTCGGCGTCGGAGGGGCAAAAGCAGCCCATTCGCGCGGCCGGCCTGCCGTCGTGGGCGGGGGTCTCGATCGTGAGGCCGTGGCCCGACAAAAGGATCAAAAGGCTGTCGTTTTCGCCCACGACCTTGAACAAGAGCGCGAGCTGTTTGCGAATGTGATCCGCGGTTGGCACCAGGTCGAAATCCTGGCCGCCGCTCTGGCTGGTCATCACGATGACGTCGCCCTTGGCATAGCCGCATTCCAAGAGCGCCCGGGCCAGGTTCTCGGCGTCGCGGCGAGGGAAGCCGAGCCGGGGCAAGAGCGACCCCTTGCCATAGCCGTCGACGCCGACCAAGAGTGCATATTTCCGCCCCTTGGGCCGGGCGGGGCCTTGATTCTGGCCCAACGCCGATTCAGCCCAGCCCGCGGCCAGGGCCGCCACGAACGTCATGCCGATCCAACACCTCAAGCTCGACCGGAACATTTCGCGCCTCCACAGGGTTCAGGGACAAGAAAATGGCGAGGAACTCCCAGGATTTTAAGTGTGCGGCCGCATGCAAACAAGACGTGGGAGAGACAACCATTAACGGGTCGCCGAGATCGTCTTTGGAATCAACAACTTGATCGATGATCGTGGGCTGTGTCGCCTCGGATAGGCGACGCCCGACCTGGGAGCGCGGGCGGGGATACGAGCGGGCGGGGATACGAGCGGGCGGGACGCCCGCGCTCCCAGGTCGAGTGTGGGCGGGACGTCGGCAGGGATACGAGCGGGCGGGGATACGAGCGGGCGGGGCGCCCGCGC
>JAKBAP010000319.1 GCA_021808995.1 Planctomycetota bacterium
GCTGTCCTGGCGTCGGCTCGCCCAGGTCTCGAGCCGGGTGGCGACCAAGTCGGTCTCGTCCAGGATCTCGTAGTTATAGCCCTGTTCGGTGAGGAACAACTGGCGGTGATGGGCGAAATCCATCTCGCGGGTATCGCGCGTGACCAAGGTGTAAAACTGGGCCCTCGCGTCGCCGTCCTTGGGTCGGAGGATTCGGCCCAGGCGCTGAGCCTCCTCCTGGCGGCTGCCAAAGGTTCCCGAGACCTGAATCATGATATTGGCGTCGGGTAGGTCGATGGCGAAATTACCGACCTTCGAGAGGATCAGCCGGCGAATGCGGCCGACGCGAAAGTCGCCATAGAGGGTTTCGCGCTCGGAGTTTGGAGTCTGGCCAGTGATGAGCGGGATTTCAAAGCGATCGGCCATGCGGCGGAGCTGCTTGATGTATTGCCCGATCACGATCACGCGGTCGTCGGGCCCGTCGTGATGTTCGAGCAGGGCGGCGACGAGCTCTTCCTTGGCCGCGTTTTCGCTGGCCAGGCGGAACTTTTCACGCCATTCGGCCAGGGCGTACTCCATGCGGAGAGGAGGAGACATGCCCAGCCGGACCTCGTGGCACCGCGCCTCGGCGATGAAGCCCTTGGATTCGAGGACGCGCCAGGGCACGTCGAATTTCTTGGGCCCGATCAGGCTAAAGACGTCGTCCTCGTGATGGTCCTCGCGAACCAGGGTCGCGGTGAGTCCGAGCCGGCGGCGGGCCTGGATGTCGGCCGTGACGCGAAAGACGGGGGCCGGGAGCAGGTGGACCTCGTCATAGACGATCAGCCCCCAATCGCGCTGATTGAAGAGTGGAAAGTGGGGGAAATCGCCATCTTTCTTGGGTCTGTAGGTGACGATCTGATAGGTCGCGAGGGTGACGGGGGCGATGGTCTTGGAGTCGCCGGTGTAGGTTCCGACCGATTCGGGGTCGAGGTCGGTCTTGTCGAGGATTTCCCTACGCCACTGCTCGACGGCGGTGGTACTGGTGGTGAGGATCAAGGTTTCGGTCTTGAGCGCGGCCATGGCGGCCAGGCCGACGACGGTCTTGCCCGCTCCACAGGGAAGGACGACGACTCCAGAGCCCCCGCGCGCGTCTCCGCCGGCGTGGAACGCGGCGACGGCCCCCTTTTGATAATCGCGTACCCCGAACGGAAGCCCCGCCAGGGTGGTTTCACGGAGCCCCACTTGCAGGGGCGCTCCCTGGGTGTAGCCGGCCAGGTCCTCGGCGGGGTAGCCGACGATAACGAGGGCCTGCTTCAGCAACCCCCGATGGGCGTCATCGATCGTGAACCGGGTGTCGTCGATGCGCTTGCCCAGGTAGTCTCGGACCCCACGCTGCCTCGCCAGCTCCTCAAGGAGCGGCCGGTCGGTGGTCACGAGCTGGAGCACGCCATCCCTGCGCTCGAGCCTGACACGGCCATAACGATCGACCAGCTCCCGAAGGTCGGCGGGGATATTGGCGGGGATTGGGAACTTGGAATAGGTCTCGAGCGCCTGAACCATCTCGACCGCGGTCATCCCGGCGGCGGCCGCGTTCCACAGCGACAGCGGGGTGAGGCGGTAGGTGTGGATGTGCTCCGGGCTCTTTTCGAGCTCCGCGAACGGGGCCAAGGCGTCTCGCGCCTCGGCATGGAGCGGATTATCGACCTCGAGCAGGATCGTGCGATCGCCTTGCACGATCATCGGATTGGCGGGGTTGTACTGCATGGGCTCCATGCCAGGACCAAGCCGGCGGCGCCACCAAGCGCCACCAAGCGAAACGTCTCTCACGCGAAAGCCGAACGATCCATCGTAGGCGGACTTCCCATCCGCCGCAAGCAATTCATCCGAGGGCCAAGGCCGATCCTTCCGTTATTCCTCCTCGTCAGCCCCCCGCAGGTCGACCTCGGTCAACCCCATCTGCTTCGCGACCGCGCTTAATTGCTTGTTAATCTCGAACATTCCGGCCGGTCGCTTCGCGGGGTCGATGTTCAGGCACGCGACCAAGAGCTCGTTCAGGGCCGCTGGAATGCGGTTATTGAGCTTGATCGGGGCGACCAGCTTTCGATCGTCGCCAGGCTTGGGTATCCCCGCCTGAACAAATCTACCCGTAAACATGCGATACATGGTCGCGCCCAGATTGTAGATATCGGTCCGTTCGTCGACGGTTTTTTCAACGGCCGATTCGGGGGCGATGAACTGGGGGGTCCCCTGGATGCGATTCTTGTCTTGCCCGCGAACCCAGGCGGTGCCGAAATCGATGAGCTTCACGTGGCCGTTCTTGCTCAGCATGATATTTCCCGGCTTCAAGTCGCCGTGGTAGACCCCCCGCCGATGCATGTGAGCAAGGGCGGAGGCGACCTGGCAAAAGATCAGGACGAGTTGGCCCATTTCGGGGGCTTCGATTTCGTCCAGGGTTTTGCCGTCGACGTATTCGAGCAAGAGCTCGACACCTCGGACCTTGAACCAGGATTTCTTCCGCCTGCAATCATAGACCTTGGCGATGGCGGGGTGGTTGAGTTTCTTGGCGGCCTCGAATTCGGTGAGGGCCTGCTGGACGTAGATTTCGTCCTCGGGCTCTTGTTTGCGGACGACCTTGAGGGCGTATCGTTTGCCACCGGAGGCTTTGTCGCTGATGAGCAGGATCGTGCTCCCCGCCCCCGCGCCGAGCGTGCTCACGACGCGGTATTTGACGGTGGCGAATGTGGGGGTCGTCGAGACCTTCGACATGCGGTTCCTCGTTCGGTCGCGGCTCGAAATCGGCCCGTCTGGGACCTGGTATCAGATCGACGGGTCGAGCGTCGGGTGGATCGGTTGCAAAAAGCTAGCGAATGAAAGTGCCGAAACGACGAAAATAGCGAAACCGACGAGCCGGGGCAATCCCCGGCTCTCGGATGTTGGAGTGAGGGATCGGCCTGGGACGTCCGTCAGAGAATATCGATGAGCTCGACCTCGAAGACGAGCGGAGCGTTGGGCGGGATCATGGGGGGCTGGCCTTCCTTTCCGTATCCGAGCTCGGGAGGGACGGTCATGCGGCGGATTTCCCCGACCCGCATGCCTGGCAGCCCTTCGATCCAGCCCTTGATCAAGTCCTTCGCGGTGAGGGTGAAAAGCTTGGGCTGTTTGCGGGTTTTGGTGGTGTCGAAGACTTCGCCGGTCTTGAGCTTTCCTTCATATTGGACGCGAATGGTTTGACCGGGCTTGAGCTCAGGGCCGGTCCCTTCGCGGATGGTTTCGTAGACGATTCCGTGGGGGGTCGTCTTGGTCTCGCCGGCCTTCGTGGGGGGCGCGGGCGTGTACTCGACAGTGCTCACGGCCGGTGACGAGTCCTTGAGAGCCGGCGCGGCCATCTCGCCGACGGCGGCGGCGGGCTCGGCATCGGGCGACTCCCTGGGAATGTTGGCCCCGGGGGGAGCGACCGGCACGATCGGGCCAGGGTCCTCGCAGCCCAGGAGCGCCGTCACTGTCAAACCGATGAACACGCCGAGAATCCGCAACCTCATGGACTGGCTCCTGGTACTCCGCGACGAATCGACGACGCAAGGACGATGATAACGGACCGCGACGACCAAACCGCCGCGCGCCGCGAGGGAATGAGACCCGTGTCGACCTCGCCACGGCACTTGATGACCAAAATTGATTATGACATCCCCACGCCGGCCGCGACCAGACGTCCCCGCCCCTCGGCCGGCGATTCCTTCACGAGAACTCGCCAGGACCGAGGTCGACCAGCGAGATCCTGGTGACGGAAATGCGGCCGCCGAAGCAAATCGCGACGTCGCGTCTTGGCGTCCGTGGGCGTGCCTGATAGTCCCCGACGTAATGGGCGAGGTTTCCCTCGAGCCGATAGCGAACCGGCAAGGGGGCGGGGTCAAGGCCACAAAAGACGATCTCGGGCTCGGGCGCGTCGGAATCCAGGTGGGGGAGATTCACGTTCCAGAAGGTACCGGGGGTTGGCGGCGTCGCGAGCAACCGCGTGAGGACCGCTCGCGCCAGACGGGCTGAGTTCGCCCAGTCGACGGCCTTTCCCCGGGCGACATATTGCGACAGTGCGATCCCGGGAATCCCCCGGATGCTCCCCTCGCGCGCCGCCGCCACCGTTCCCGAATGGTGGACGTCGACTCCCAGGTTCCCTCCGCGATTGATTCCCGACAGAATCCATGAGGGATTCGGGAACACATGGTCAAGCGCGAGCCGGACACAATCGGCCGGAGTCCCTCCGACGATCGTCAGGTTGGTTTTTTTCGCGTCGATCGTGATGGGGCGATCGGTGGTGACCTGATGGGCGCATCCTGAATAAGGGCCGGCAGGTGCCACCAACGACGCCACGCCCAAGCCGGCGATCGCCTCGACCAGCGCCTCGAGCCCAGGCGCGTCCCAGCCATCATCGTTGGTCAACAGAAACGTTCGGTCAGAGGTATTGAGGCTCAAGATTTGTCCCTGGAAAAAAACGCGAAAAAATCCTCGTCGGGGAATAAACACGGTGTATCCTGGATGATATGCATCCTTGACAACCCGTGGTGCCCTTTCTTGATGTCCGGGACGGCATGTAAGTTGCATGTGGATCGCGAACGGCGGGATCGGACGTGGAGGGTTCGGATCGCGAGATCCGTGACGGATCGGGTGGGTGGGATCGCGGGAATTGAGGTTGATCAAACGGTCGTGGCGTTCGATAAGAGATTTGTCCATGGGGATACAATCGAGGGTGGTCGAAGGCGACGACTCGCGGCCAGTCGGGGTCGAATCTTGGGTCATGGAGCAAGGCATGGCGGAGCGTCGACGAGCAGACCAGAGCCGCCGTGAACCAAGCCCGGACGGGCCGGTCTCGCGCCGAACTGGACGAATGGCCCGGGGCCAGGTTTCGACCCAGAGCCGGCGAACGAAGGCGTTCGAGCCTCCGGAAGAAGCCTTGTGCGCGCTTTTCATGGCGCGGATTCGCAAGATTCACCGCTGCAAGGTCGGGTTCGAGGTCGACATGAACCCCCGGCCGACAACGCGGGTGCTGGGTGGTTATTACAAAACCCGTCGACTGGTGCGAATCTACACCAACGACACGGTCGAGGGCCGGCGGCCGATCGAGGAGTTATTCGACACGTTCCTGCACGAGGTCGCCCATCACCTGGAATACACCGAGCCACGGTCCTTTGCCGCGAGCCGCTGCCGACGCGTGCCGGGCCTCATGCACAGCCGCCTGTTCTGGCTGATCCTGGGCGAACTCAAGGACCGCTGGGAACGACTCCAGCGTGGGCTCGGTAGGCGCTGTTCTTGAATCCCCGCGGAGACGCGCCTGCGCTTCGATTCGCGGTCATTCCCCGACCAGGCCCAGTTCCTTGACCTTGGCCGCCATGTCGGGGCCAGCCTGTTCGGTTCGGATCGTCTTATCGATCGCGCGGACGATCCCGTCCTTGTCGATGTAGAATGTCCATCGAACGGCGACCGGGCGCTGACCTTGCATCACCCCATAGGCTTTCGCCGTTGTCTGATCGGGATCGCTCAGGATGGGGTAGTCGAGGTCGAGCGACTCGGCGAATTTCTTGTTGAGCTCGGCCGAATCGACGCTGGCCGTGAAATACGCGACCTTGAGCGGCTTGAGCTCCTTCGTCGCCTGCCGGAGCGACTTGCATTCCTTGGTGCAGCCGCCGGTAAACGCCTTGGGAAACCAGGCGAGGACGACCGCTTGCTTGCCCTTGAACTGATCGAGCGAATAGGTCTTGCCGTCCGAGCCCTCAAGCTTGAAGGCGGGGGCGGGGTCGCCGACCTTGAGCTCGCCGGCCCACGCCCCGGCCGTCATGCCAAGAGCCATCGACAACACGACCGCGACACGCAGGGAAAATCGCATGGTGGATTCCTCTTCTCGACTCAGGTAAAAAGCCCGAACCGTACCCAGATTATCCCCACCGAAGCCGCGGCGAAAGAGCCCACCCCTGCTCACGCGGAGACGGGGCGAAATGAGCTCACGCGGAGACGCGGAGTAAAACCAAGAGGGGATGGCGGCTCGAATAGAGAGAGAGAAACCTAACGGAGGTAATACGTATAGAGGAATGCAACGCATCAGAGCTACTGTATATGTGCGATATCACTTTAGGTTTTAATCTCCGCGTGGGCTCTTCAGTCCACTCTCTCCTTGCCTTGCCCTCTCTGTCCTCTCCGCGTCTCCGCGTCTCCGCGTGAGATCTCTCCCGCTCGGCCGCGGCTCCGCCTGGGCTTTTTTCTCCGTGTCTCCGCGTGGGCTTTCGCGCAGGATATGAACCTTGCCTGTTTCCAGGTCTTGCCAGTGGTCGG
>JAKBAP010000320.1 GCA_021808995.1 Planctomycetota bacterium
TCTCGCCGTTGATCGGCAAGGAGACATCTACGCGGCGACGGGCCCTGGGGGCGAGCTCTGGCGGCGGGCGAAATCGACGGGGCGGTGGTCGCTGGTGTTTGATTCCAAGCTGAGCCATCTGCTGTGCGTGGCCATCGGCAAGGACGGCATGATCTATGTCGGGGGCGATCGCGAGGGCCTGATCTATCGCGTGACGCCGGAGGGGAAGGCGACGGTGATTCTCGACGCGCCCCAGTCCGAGGTCCGAGCGCTCTTGTGGGGAGGCGACGGCGCGCTCTACGCGGGGACGGCGGCCGAGGTCGGCGGGTCCACGCGGAGTGCGCCGTTCATGGCGGCCTGGGCCGGCGACGCCCCCCTGCCCCACGCTCCCGAGGACGACACGCGAGAAGTCTCGACAGGCCGAGCCCGAAGGGCCGAGCCCCCGTCCCTGAACGGAGTCCAGTCCAGGCCATCCGCGGGCACGCCGTCGGCGGGCGGCTCGGCCGCGCCTCGACCGGTTTCACCGGGTGAGAACGCGGTCTATCGGTTTGATGCCGAGATGGTCCCGCGCGAGGTCTTGCGGGCTCGGGCCATGATTCACGCCCTTGCCTGGGTCGACGACCGCCTCCTGGTCGGGGCGGGGCCCGAGGGGGTGCTTCACGAGATCCGGTCGGGAGGCTCCGAGACGGCCGTCGTCGCCAAGCTCGATCATGGCCAGATCCTTTCGCTCGTGGCCGAGCCGAGCGGGGCCGTCGTCATCGGGGCCGGCGATCCGGGAGGGGTGGCGCGGCTCTCGGCCGGTTATCTCGCGACTGGGCATTTGACCTCGGAGGTCAAGGACGCCAAGCTCCCCAGTCGCTTCGGCGCGATCTCATGGACGGGTAATACTCCCCCGGGCACGGCGATCGCCGTCCAGTGCCGGTCGGGAAACGTGGGCGAGCCTGACGAGACCTGGTCGCCATGGTCCGCCGTGCAAACCGACCCCGCCCACGCGACGGCCGCGGTCCCGCCAGGGCGGTTTATCCAGTATCGGGCGGTCCTCTCGACCCGCGACCCCAAGCATACGCCCGAGCTCCAATCGATCTCGCTCTCCTCGCGCACGGTGAATCTCGCCCCCGAGATCGCGCGATTCGAGGTCCCGGATGTGAGCACCCTCGACGGAACCGCCAAGCAGGCTCGGCTCACCGTGAAATGGGACGTCTCGGACCCCAACGACGACGATCTGTCGTTCACGCTGAAGGTCAAGAAACAGGGCTGGCCCGATTGGATCGCGATCGGCGGCGAGCCTCTGACCGAGCGCTCTTACGCATGGGATACGACCGCGTTTCCCTCGGGGATGTATGAGCTCAAGCTGACGGCGTCCGATCGGCGCTCGAACAGCCCGGAGGAAACCCTGACGCGCGAGCGTGAGAGCACGCCTTTTCTGGTCGACCACGAATCGCCCCTGGTCACGGCGACGGCGAAGGGGATTCACGCGGCGATCACGGTCAAGGATGGGCTGACGCGGATCGTGAGCGCGGATGCCTCGATCGATGGCGGGGCCTGGACGCCGATCTTTCCCGATGATGGGCTCTTTGACTCGCTCGAGGAGCGGCTCTCATTCGATGCCAAGGGGCAAAAGCCCGGCGTCCACATCGTCATGATCCGCGCGACCGACGCCGCCGGCAACACCGGCGCGGGCGATGTCCTGGTGGAGGTCCGGCCTTGAGCCCTCGTGGTTGTCCTAGGACCGAACACGCGGGGCGGCTCACGCTGGCCGACTCCGTGGTGACGGCGCTTGTCGTGACGATCGTCTTTTTGTTTCTCCTCATGGCGATCCCCCGCGGGCGCGAGCACGCCCGGACCGCGACCTGCCAGGGACGACTCGCCCGGATCGGGAACGCGCTCGCCGTATTTGACGAGACGCAAGGCGCACTTCCCGTGGCCACCGTCGCCGGAAGGCTCGACCAGACGGAAAACGTGGGCTCGCCGTCACCCCTGCGCACGGTGATCGACGTCCTCAAACTGCCGGATTTTTCCACCTTTGACGACCGAGATAACCCCCCCAAGCCCCAGCCCGATCGCGTCCCCGGCGAGCAGCGCCTGCCCGATCTGATCTGCCCCAGCGATCGCGCGGCCACCTCGCCGCTTCACCCCGCCCCGACAAGCTATCGAGCCTGTGCCGGCGACGACCCGGCCGGGAGCAACGGTGTCTTTGCCCTGGGCCGCGGAATCAGCTTGGCTCGGGTGCAAGAAATCGATGGCCTCACCTATAAAGCCGCCTATTCCGAGCGCCTGGTCGGCGATGGTGGGTCGCTCCCGAACCCCGAAAACTATCGGGTCGTCTCACTCATCCCCGCGACCCCGGCCGAGCTCGAGGGGGCGAGGTCAAGGGGCGACGCGGGGGGGCGCTGGACCATCTCCGATTTTCGGTACACGCTCTACAACCACGCGATCACTCCAGGGGCGAGGCCATCGCTGGTCGCCTCCGATGGCAAATCCGCCTGGATGGGTGCCTCCAGCAGCCACGAGCATGGCGTCCATGTGCTGTTTTGCGACGGCCACGTGGATGCGTTTCGGCCGACTGTCGACGCCACGCTCTGGCGGCGGCTGGCCCACGTCGAGCTCGAACCACGTGAATGAGTCTCTTCACCCCATTCCGGAGGCATCGGTGGCCAAGACCGCCGTGATTTTCGACTTTGGCAACGTGATCGGTTTTTTCGACCATGGTCGGGCCTATGCGCGGTTTGGATCGCGGGCGGGTGTCGACGGGGATGCGCTTCGGGCCATGCTCCACGACCGAGGGTTCCCCGCGCTCCTGGGCGAATTCGAATCCGGCCGCGTGACCGCGCGAGATTTTGCCCGTCGGGCGAGCGGCTTGATCGGAGTCGACGTCCCCTTCGAGGACTTCAAACGCGATTGGGCCGACATCTTCTGGCCCAACGAATCAATCGTCGCTCTCGTGGTGGCTCTGAAGGCCCAGGGTCATCCCCTCGCCCTGGGCTCGAACACCAATATCACCCACGCCGACCAGTTTCGCCGCCAGTTCGCGTCGACGCTGGGTCATTTCGACGCCCTAGTGCTCTCTTATGAAATCGGCGTGATGAAGCCCGATCGTGGGTTTTACGAGGCCTGCGCCCGGTCGGTCGCCCGCGCGCCAGGTGAGTGCGTATTTATCGACGACGTCCCCGAAAACGTCGTCGGCGCGCGCGCGGCCGGGCTCGCCGCCCTGCTCTACACCACGACGCAGGCGCTCATCGGCGACCTGGTCGCGCTGGGGATCGAGATTCCAGACAACCGGGCCGCTGCTCGGTGATGAGCGCGATCGCCGGATTCTGGCCTGGCGTGGTCCCAGGGATTCGTGAGCTTCACATCATTGCGGTTTGACTTCCTCATTCCAGAGGACAAACTCCTAGTGCTTTCTATTCCGCGTTTCGCGCGGGCCCCAGAATTCGCCGAATGCCCACCTCGACTCACATCTCTCTCGAATTCTTCTCGCTCGGGGCTTGACGAACGGAATCTATGAGGTAATGATTGACTGCGTGCATGTAAGCACTCGCTCTTGATCTTCTGGACGAGCTGGCGGGCCGCTTGGTGGTCGTCGGTGGGTCTGGGGGGTGGTTGGGTGGGGTGTGTGCGTGAGGGAAGGATGCGTCTGCTCGCCTTGGATGAGGCAACGGAATCCCGAGTGTGAGCTCAGCCCGTTGGGCTGAGGGCGGAGTTCGAGGTCGCGGAAACTTGCAAATCACCTTGATGGTGTGAGAGCCTGGCTCGAGACGGGTGCGTTCGCTGTACGCGCTGGTCGGGTCGAAGCTCACTTGCTTACCGGGGAGTTCAGTCGATGGGGAGCTTCAAGCCATTCGGTGGAAATGACGGGCAAAAGCGGCGTCGGGACTCGAAGCGAGGCCAGCGGCGGTTTGAGCTGCCCATGATCGAGTTCCTGGAAGCGCGGCGGTTGCTGACTGGGGCTGGTGGGACTGGTGGTACATCCGCCGCGATCCCGTCCCCGCTCTGGAGGCCGAGCGACACCAATTTATTCGACGCGCAGAACGGCCCGATGGCCAATCTGGGCACCGATCTGGTGTCGGTTTACAAGGCTTATGTGACTGGCGGAGGGGATGTCTCGGGGCTGGCCGCGCAGTTTCCCCAGATCGACATCATCAACGGGATGGTGGGCGTCCAGCTCAAGAGTCTTGGTGGTGATTTCAATCAGTATTTGCAGCAGGTTACGAACCTGGGGTCGTTGGTCACCGCGTCGAGCAGTTATTACGGCGCGATTGACGCGTTTGTCCCGGTGGCGTCGCTCCCCACGATCGCGATCATGCAGCAGACGATGAGCGGCATGGCGATTTACAAGCCGATCAGTCGCGGCGAGTATCAAGGCGTCGCCTACAACGAGGCCGAGACGTCGCTTTTCGCGGACGTGGCTCGGACGCAGTTCAACGTCGACGGCACCGGTACGACCATCGGCGTCTTGTCGACCTCCGTGAACCAGTACAACGGCGGCCTGGCGGCTTCGTACGCGACTGGCGACCTGAGTTCCTCGAATCCAGTCAAGGTCTTGGTGGATGGCCCCGCTGGGAGCAGCGACGAAGGCCGCGCGATGCTCGAGAACATTCACGACATTGCCCCAGGGGCGAATCTCCAGTTCGCGACGGGCATCACGGGCGAGCTTGCCTTCGCCAGTAATGTGCAGGCGCTGGCCGCCGCTGGGTCGCAGATCATTGTCGACGACATTGGCTATGCCAACGAGCCGTTCTTTCAGAATGGCTTCATCAGCCAGGCGATCACCACGGTCACCAACCAGGGGGTCAGCTATTTCAGCGCGGCCGGCAACGACGGCCCGCAGAGCGGCTATCTCTCAACCTTCCGAGCGGCCACCGGCACGATCGCCGGGATCGGCACGGGAACGTTCATGAATTTCAATCCCAACGGTGGGACGAATCTTGAGCTGCCGCTCACGACCTCGATCTCCAACGCTGTGTTGATGTTCCAGTATGATCAGCCGTTCGCGACCGAGCAACCGGCCGGGTCGACGGCGGCGGTCACCTCGAACGTCAACCTCTACATCCTGGATTCCAGCGGCAACGTGATCTTTGGCGCGAACAATAACAACAACAACGTGGCCATTCAGGAGCCCGTTCAGGACGCCACGATCCCGACCGCGGGGAACTATTTCATCGCCATCCAGGTCGTTTCGGGCGCGAACCCGGGCCATGTCGAGATGGTCGGTTTCAACGACACCAACCAGGCGCTCGCGATCAGCCAGCAGTATGGGTCGGCTGGTGGGACGTCGTATCCGACGACGTATGGGCACTCGGCCCAGGGGGATACGATCGGCGTGGGGGCGACCCCATGGTGGGCACCCGCTCCTTATCTGGGCCAGACGCCGCTGGCGTCCGAGCCGTATAGCTCGTCCGGGCCCGCGCTCACGGTGTTTAGCCCCAGCGGGGTCGCTCTCACTACGCCCCAGGTCAACCTGAACCCCTCGATCACCGCCCCCGACGGCGGCAACACGTCGTTTTTCTCGGCGGGTCTGACCGTCGACACATCCAACCCCCCATTCCCCGGGCAGCCGGCCACCTCGACCAATCTCGTGCCGACGAACCAGCAGGCCTTGCCGGCGTTTTTCGGCACCTCCTCGGCCGCTCCCAACGCGGCGGCCGTGGCCGCGCTCATGCTTGAGAAGGTCCCTCAGCTCACCCCGGCCGAGATCAAGGCCGGCCTCATCGCCTCGACCCAGCCGATGAACGGATCGACGTCCGGAACCTGGAATAGCCAGGCCGGCTATGGCCTGATCAACGCGATTCGCGCCATCAACGCCGTCGATAATCTGCGGGTCGCCAGCACCAACCCCGCCAGCGCGTCGATCGTGTCGAGCACTCCCTCGACCATCACGGTGAGCTTTAACAAGCCGGTGATCTTCTCGACCCTCTCGGCCGCCGACTTGACCTTCACCAGCGAGCCGACGGGGATCGGCGTCGTGGTGGGCGCTCCCATCGCGGTCGACAACCCGACCGATCCCACCATCGTCCAGTTCCCGTTCACCCTCACGCGGCCGGCTGGCGTGCTTGCCAACGGCAGTTACACCTTCTCGATCCAGAGCCCGGCCACCAGTCCCCCGGTGGAATCGCAGGACGGCAAGGACCTCGTTCCCTCCGGCCCGATCACTTTCACCCTGAACGACACCACCGCTCCAGTGGTCTCCAAGACCAGCATCAGTGGGCGAACGGTGACGATCACGGTGAGGAAGGCC
>JAKBAP010000321.1 GCA_021808995.1 Planctomycetota bacterium
CATTCGCCAGATAATAGGCATAAAGCTCGGCCGTCTGGGCCGGTGTCCGGCGGCTCTTTTCGAGCTCGACCATGGGCTTGAGCGCGGCCGGCAATCCTTTTCCCTTGTCCGCGCGCCGGCCACGGATCCAGCCGGCGAAGGTGTCGTATCGCTGGCCGTCCTGGGGGGTCCAGGTCTTGATACCGGCCGAGTCCCAGTAGGCCGTCCCGTCGAACTGGGTAAACGCCCAGCCATCGACAACCGTGCCGGGGGGCATGCTCAGCGAGGCGGCCTTGACCTCGAGCCGCGCCCACTCGCCCGAGGCGGGCAGCTCGCCCATCGCCAGTCGCTCGGGGCTCTGATCCTTGCCCCAGTCGATTAGGTTTTGACCCCAATACGCCCGGCGGGCCCAGCCGTCCTTGGTGTGCCACTGGAGCATCACCTCGCGGGGAGGGTTCAGGGGATCAAGGTAGACATAGGCAAACAGCACGTCCCCCTCGCCAACGGTCAGCTTCGCGGCCGCGTTCTCGAAAAAGCGCTGCATCCGACCCTTGGCCGTTTGCTTGAGGGCCAACCGACCGGCGTGAACCGGAGACTCGGGGCTCGAGACGAATTCCCACGCGCCGTCGCCTTGAGGTGTCGCACCCCGGGGTGGCTCGTCGTCGATCCACACATAATCCGCTCGCCTGACCACCTCACTCTCGGCCGGCTCCGCGGAAACGGGGTGCGCTTTCACGTACCGCTCGGTCTCGGCCGCGATGGTCTTTTGAAGGGCCGCGATCTCACCGTCGAGCACGGCCAGGGCCTCTCCCTGGGCCATCGTCGGGGCCTTCACGATCGGTGCCCACTTGGCCGAATTGCCATCCAGGGCCGGCCCGTCGATGTTGTTGAAAAACGCGAAGAGCTGATAATAGTCCTTGCTCCGGATCGGGTCGTATTTGTGGTCGTGGCAGCGGGCGCAGCCGGTCGTGAGCCCGAGCAGGACCGTTCCGTTGGTATCGACCTGATCGACGATGTTCCGGACGTAGACTTCCTCCTCGATCGAGCCCCCCTCGCTGGTCGAAACGTGGCAACGATTGAATCCAGTGGCGATGATCTGATCCGGCGTGGGATTCGGGAGGAGATCGCCGGCGAGCTGCTCGATCAGAAAGCGGTCGTAAGGCTTATTGTCGTTAAACGCGCGAATGACCCAGTCGCGGTACGGCCACATTTCGCGATAGTTGTCGAGGTGCAGCCCATGGGTATCGCCGTAGCGGGCGGCGTCGAGCCAGTACCGGGCCATGTGCTCGCCGTACCGCGGTGAACGGAGCAAGCGGTCGACGACGCGCTCATAGGCACCGGCTTTTCGATCGGCCAGGAAGGCGTCGACCTCGGCGATCGTCGGTGGGAGCCCGGTCAGGTCGAGCGTGACCGCCCGAATGAGGGTTTCGCGATCGGCCTCTGGCTCCGGCGTCAACCCCACGGCCTCGGCCCGTGCCAGGATGAAGCGGTCGATGGCGGAGTTGGGCCAGGCGACGGACTTGACCGCCGGCGGGTCGAGCTTCCTGGGTGGCTCGAACGCCCAGTGCGACGACCATTTGGCCCCGTCCTCGACCCAGTGTCTCAGCCTCGCCCGTTGCTCGGCCGTGAGGGTCTTGCCGCTGGCCTTCGGTGGCATCATGAGGTCGGGGTCGTCGGTCTCAACCCGAAACACCAGCTCGCTGTCGTCGGGCTTGCCGGCGATGATCGCGGGCGAGCCGCTCTTGGCCTTGCCAAACGCTCCGTCCTTGTCGTCCAGGCGAAGCCCCCCCTTGCGCGCCTGGTTGTCGGGGCCATGGCAGGCAAAGCAGTTCTCGGAGAGAATCGGGCGGATCTCGCGAGCGAAATCGATCGCGCGAGGCGCTGGGCTAGCGCTCGCCGGTGACTGCGCGCGTGCCTGTGAAAGCCCGACCACGAGTACCCAGGCCAAAACAACGACGTTTCGAATGTGGGTCATGTCCGTCCCCGCTTTTTGACCGACAATCAGGGCCGCCGCGCGGCGACCCGGAACGAGCCCCAGGGCTCTTCCCATCACCGTGATCGAGCCCACGCCGCCTCGCTTTCACCAAGGAGATCCCGCGTCGCACGGGCGGGCCGTGACTCATTCGGAGGGTCGAACCCAAGGCGTGGAGACCACGCGCCCGCGGTCTTGGTGGAGGGATAAACAGCGCCAGTCCAGGGCACGATTACGCACCCCGAACCCGCTGGCTCGCTCAAGTTTACTATACGGAGGGCAGCCTCGGTTTGAAAGGCAAATGTTGAGCAATTTTCCAACGCGGCGTCGCGGCCAGGGAGCGGGAGGGTGGGCCTTGCGAGGCTCGGCCCACCGCGTCGGGGCGTGGCATCAGGCGGCGACTGGCGTGGCGTGGCTGGTTTTCGCGACCCTCATCGGCTGGAATCGCCAGTAGGTCAGCGACCGCCAGACCCATTCGGCCGGCCCAAAGCGGAAATACTTGAGCCAGATCGGGCTCAGGATGAGCTGAACGCTCCAGATCACGATCACGACGCCAAACAGGGCCGTCCGGTTCATCGTCCCATAGAGCGCGAAACCATATCCATAAAACAACGTGGTGCAGACAATCGAATGGGTCAGATAATTGGTCAGCGCCATCCGCCCGACCGCGGCCAGGCGCCGGGTGAGCCAGGTGATCGCCCCCGCCTTGACGACGAGCATCACCAACCCCACGTGCCCCATGGCGACGACCAGACTGCCGAAAAGGTTGTAGAGAAACCCACCATGAATCCCATAGAGAAATGAGAACTCGTTTTTAATCAATTGGAGGGCGTCGAAAACCATGAGCGGCAGCCCAATTCCATACCCGAGCGCGACCATCCACAGATAAAACCGATTGGACCGCTCCGCCGAGAACACGCCAAGTTTCATGAGCCCCATGCCGATCAACATCCGCGAGGCGGCCATCAGCCCCGTGCCAAACAGAAAGACGACGGTCTGGATGAAGATCAGTTGACCGGCTCGGTACTTGACAATGCCCCAATATCCGCCGCGATGAACGGTCATTTCCTTGTCCCAGGCCTCGAGCTTCCTGGCGGGCGTGGGGTCGATATCGTCGCGCATGTTTTTCCAGGCGTCGCTGGCCTTTTGGTCCAACCAGGTTGGCTTTTCGCCGGCCTTGACCTGGACATCGACGCGAGCCGTCGCGGCTTTCATATACTCCATCGACCAGACGAATCCCATGATCACGGGAATGATCAAGAGCGATGCGACCAACCCCAGGATGATGAGGGTTCGGGGCGATTTGGCGTGGAACAGATACATGAAGAGCCCGGTCTCCGCGTACAGCACGAGGATATCACCAAACCAGATCAGGTAGGAATGGACGAGCCCGATCGCGAGCAACCACAGGACGCGGCGGTAATAGACCCCACGGATCGAAGCCCCACGGGCCTGGGCTCGGGAATCGAGCAAGACCAGGCCGGCGCCAAAGAGCATCGAGAAAATGGTCATCATCTTGGCCTCGAACACCAGATGGTTGGTGAACCAGACCACGCGGTCCGTCCCCTGGAATCCGCCGCCCGCCATTGGGTTGCCATACGCGATGCCCGGCCAGCCAAAGTCGACGATGTTCATCGCCAGGATGCCCAGGAGCGCGCACCCGCGCAAGACATCAACGGCCAGGAGCCGCTCGCTGGCCACGACCGGGGCCGGCTCGGGCCGGGACTCTGGCTCGGGGACCTGGACCAGGGAATCGACGGCTTGGCGTTCAAGTTCGATCGACATCGGGCGTCTCTCGCGTTATGGAAGGGAGCGCGGACCGATCGTTCCGCGACCAGGGGACGAATCACCGTTGGCAGCTTACCAAAGGTTTCGCCCGGATCGCGAGATTATTAGGACGTTTTCAGATCCCCACGAACCTGGCCGATCCTCGCCATGCGGAGCTCCCGTCGCTGGACGCCCGCCGGCGCTCAATCGTGGGCCGCGCGGACCATGCTTCGTCTGGATCAGGGGTGAGGGACCGGATCCCCCGAGGTTACGGCGGCGACTGGTCTCGGAGCCGAATTGTCTCCCTGGCGGCTCGGGAGCGGGTGTTCCCGAACGACTGGCCCGCCGGGTACACTTTCGAGGTCGAGATCAAGACTCGCGAGCGAGCATGATCACATTTGAGATCACCTCCGCCGTTCTGGGATCGTCGTCCGCGAACGGCGGAAACAGGCGGCCACGATGCTGGGCATGCGCCGGGACCAGGCGGAGCGCGCCGCCAGGCTGCCGGTGCACGATCGCTCTCCCCAGGTGAACCGCGTCGCTCCCAAGCTGACCGTCGACCAGGGCGCGCGGGTCGTTCAACCGGAGATTGTCGAGCCGCGGGAGCGAACAGGACTCACGCAAGAGCGCGGACCAGCCGGTGATCTTCCCGCCGCTGGCGAAACGCCTCGACCTCGGCGCACGAGCGTCTTGCCCTCGATCGTGATCATGGGCGGCCTCGAATGGTGAAAAAGTAACGGACCGGATGCGAACGCGCGACCCTGGATTGCTGGAGCCTTGTCGCCCCGGACAATGATCGTCCAGTTCGCGAGGTGTCACAAGAACGCGATCAGGGGACTCCGGCCCCCAGGGAATGAGAGGGAAGGATCAGGAAGACAATTCCTGGAGCGAGGCCCTGCCAGAATGCACTTCAGTCCGTCGCTCGCCTGTCCTCGATCGAATGGACTGAGAATGGGAAGGGCTCGTGGTTCGTGGGCGATCCGACGGCCCTTGTGGCTCTAGTTGACTCTCGATGGTCGGGCCATGGCGATGTCGCGCTTGATGAGCCAGGCGCAATAACCGATGACGCCGGCGTTGAGCAGGAAGCAGGCCAGGAAGAGGGTGATCCCTCCGACCGCGGCGGCGTGACGATGGCTCTCCAGAAGCGAACCGAGATCGACGGCGGCGAGTCGGCGGGCCTCGCGAGCGACACCCGCGCCCACAAGCATGGCGACCGCTCCGGCGGTAGCCAGACCCAGCCTCTTCGCCGTGAGGTCGGCTCCGCTCTTCACGGGAAGCCAGCACGCCGCCTGGAGGGTGATTCCCACGAGGGCGAGCGCCGCGTAGGGCATCGCCAGGCTCGACCGCAACGCCGCCCGCGCGGGGGTGTCGAGCCAAAGAAACCAGAGGACCGCCTCGGCCGCTGAAGTCGCCAGCGCGACCACCGCCAAGAGCCGAAGCTGCCGAGCCGCGAGATCGAGCGAGGAAGTCTCGTGTCCGCCACGCCCCCAGACGAACTGCCAGGCCACCACCAGAGCCAGTGTCGCGAACGAGACCGTCACCGTGAAGCCTAGCCGCGGCCAGAGCTCGGCATCGGCGTAAAACCAGCGTCCACTGCCATAAAACTCGCCCCAGAGCTCGTGATGCAGGCTGAGCAGGTGGTTCTCGGTCCAGGCCCAGGCGACGAAGATGAAACAAAGGACCACGATCGTCAGCGCCGAGGCTGGCGGCCAGGGTCCCCAGACGTCGAGCCGTTTGCTCTTGAGCAAATAGAGCATGTAATACGCGACGATGAGCGCCGGAAGGAACAGCATGAATCGATGAAACAACAGCAGGTTCGCCGTGTAGAACGACTGCTTATGGAGAATCTGGAGGAAGAGAAGCGGGGCGACTCCGGTGGTGATCGCCATCCCCAGCATGGCCGGTAACCAATCACCGACGACCTTCTCGATCAGGCCCGGCCGGGCCCACCGCGAGCCGAGGAACGGGCGAAGCCGGCCCATCGCCAGCAAAATCGCCCCGGCCAGGGTGTAATTCATGAAGACGCCGTAGATCACGCCGGTGACAATGTAAAAGGTCAGATACATCGCCGTCGGCCCGGGAAAACCAAACGGAAAGAGAGCGTCCATCAGTGAGCCCCCCGCCGGGACGAAGCGAGCGGCGAGAGCCGTTCCTCGCGGGAGCGATCGACCGCCCCGGTCCGGAGGAGCTCGATCCCCGGGGTGACGCCAACCTCGTCAAGCCAGCCCTGAATCTGGGCTTCGACCGCGGCGGAATCGGTCTCTGGCCATGAACTGGGCTCGCCCGCGTTGAGCCAGCCGAGCCATTGCACGACGGCCTCGACCTCGCGCGGTGGGCCCGCGAATGGAGGCATGAACGGTTTGGTGCGCTGAAGCTGCGCGATATTCAAGCGCTTTTGCTC
>JAKBAP010000322.1 GCA_021808995.1 Planctomycetota bacterium
ACGGCGATCCACGTCATAACGCGACACGAAACCATTGTCCCGAATCGAGTTGATGTACGAATTCGGATTGTTCGCGTACGGGGTCCGCGACGGAAGCTGCGGCGGCCGGCCCGCGTTCACGAGCGCTTTCTGATTGATGAAATTGGTCGGCGACGGGGCGGGATTGAACATCCCAAACCCCCACCCCATCCCACCAAAGCCAAACCCACCACCAAACCCGCCATACTGGGCCCGAGCCGTCCCCGGAACCGAACCCATCGCCACGACCACCAGGATCGCAATCCAGCCCGACCGCGTCTGTTTCGACATCATCGCCGGCGGTCCCCAAAAAGGATGCCATCAATCTCATCATTCACTATTCTACAACCCGACAGCCCAAGAGCCAGAGCCACCTCCCGAAACCAAGGCCACCCTCGACCCCGCCCGGGCGATCAGCTCGGAAAATCGGAACCGGCGGTTTTTTCTTGGAACAACCTGTTCATCTGGATGTTATTATGAGTCGGTGCCTCCTCGCGAGGACACGAATCCAGGGTGGAGCGACAAATACGACGATTATGATAAGGCCATCATTCCTGTCGAGGACTTCCCGCACGGGCTGTTTGTCGAGATGCGATTGACCGGCGACGACCCGGACGTGCCCGTGGTGACCCTGGTTAACGCCCACACACAAAGGAACTAGGAGGATCGGGATGTCCCCCGCTCCCAGGCCCAGGAAATGCATGTATTGTCGAGAGAATCGGGTGCTCCCGACGGTGCTTTCGTCGCACGTCGAGGATATGGAGCATGACGGTCGCGAGTTTTCGGTCGAGCTCCAGGATTTTCGCGTTCTCAAGTGCCAGAATTGCGGTGAGATGGTGATCGACGACGCGGCGAGCGAGGCGCTCACGCAGGCGCTTCGGGCCGCGGCCGGGCTGCTCGCTCCCGACGAGATCCGCCGCTCGCGCGAGGCGCTTGGCTATACCCAGCGGGAACTCGCCGACTCGCTCCGAATCTCAATGTACACCCTGTCGCGCTGGGAGACCGGAGCGCAAATTCAACAGCGCGCCATGGACGCGTTTCTCAGGGTCTTTTTCGCCTCGGCCGAGACCAGGCACCTGCTGGGCGCGCCCCGATCCGAGCACGCGGCGAGGCGCTAATCCCACCACGGCCGGGGCCGAGAGGGGGACAGGCATCTTTTGGGGATTACCCAAAAAGCAGCCAGTCCCCGACTCTCCAGGGCGTGAAACACCAGCCTGAAGCGCGGGCGAGTGGATTCCGGCTGGAACCGACACTCCGCGGGAATCCCGTGCATCCGTCAAGGAAGCCGTGAGACCGCGCTAGAACAGAAACACAATGTCGAAGGCCAGGGTGAGCTGGCTGTTGCGGGTGCCATTGCTATAGGGGGTGCCGAACTGGGCCCAGTCATAGCGGAGCTCGGGACGGAACCAGAGATAATCCTTGGGCTTGTAGTTCAGCCCCAGGGTCATTTCCTGGTAGGTGTCGGCGTATCCCGTTCGAGCGCCCGTGGGATCCCAGAAGACCTCGCTCCGCCAGATCGCCGTGAACTTGGGGTGAAACTGGTACAGGAACCAGTTGCCAAAGCTAAACCACTCAGCCGTCCTGGGCGCTCCGTTGGCCCCGTTGGAGGCGAGGCCGGGGACGTTGAGCTCCCATCCCTGGTCGGACTCGACGACCTGGGTGAGCTTGTCGGTCCATTTATGCGACACGACGGTGGTGAACAGGGTCCGATCGTTGGTCGCGTAGCCAGGGTTGACCCGTCCGGCCAAGCTCGGGATGTTGATATAGCCGTCGGGATAGATCGACTGGTTGGCGGGGAGGAACCGAGGGAACTGGTTTGGCCCCCAGACACAGGTGAACACCACGTTGGTCTTGCCGCTCTTGGAGGTCCAGTTAAAGCCGCCGGTATAGCCCCAGATGTAGTTTTGGTTGATCCAGCGGTCCCAGCCGTTGATCGCGCCATTGTAGAGATTCAGCCGGTCCGTGAGGTGCAACGTGGTGATGACGCCGACGTGACGGAATGGCTGGCCATAGTTAAACATATAAGGGACCGAAAGCATCGGTCGGGCGGTGGCGGGAACCTGTTCGTATCCGGTGAGCGAGTAAAACAGCCCTCCCTTGACGTCGAGCCCCCCCTTGGTGAGGATCGGCAGGTGGACCTCGCCATAGAGCTGCGAGAGGTCGTACCCGGCGAAGGTATGGGGGCGAAAGGCCCCGTTGAAGAGCCCCTGCATATAGTTGAATTGCCAGTCGTTGCCAAACAGCGAATCGATCCGGAAGCCAAAATTGACCTTGTCGTTTTGCTCGAGGGTGTTTTCGAGGATGAGGTAATACTGGTTCCCCATCCACTGATTGGCGAGGTTGTTGGGGTTGACGCCGAAATTGAGGCCGTTGCCTCGTCCATTGGCGTTGCCGGTGTAGCTATTCTGGAGCCATCCGTAGATCCTGACGGGCGAATCCTCCCAGTCGAGAGCCCGCATGAGGAGGGTCTGGGTGCTTGGGGCGGCGGCGGCCTCGGCGGCGGCCTCGGCCGTGGTGGGTTCGCCCCCTCCCAAATCCCGGGCGGCGGCCGGGACGGTCAGGTCGGGGAGGATTGGTGGTTCCTGGACGACGGGTTGTCTCAGGGTCCGCTCGAGCTCCAGATCGATCCGCCGCGGGGGTGGGATCACCGGTCTGGCCGGTTCCTGACCCGGTTTTTCGCCCGCTTTCAGCGTGGGTGTATCGGCTTGCGCTCGCCCGTCGGGGCCATCGTCGGCCCCATCCGATACCCCCACCGCCAGTCCACCAAATACCAGACAAAACGCGAACCGAACGCCCAACCGGGCATAGTCACCGCTCGGAATCATCGATACCGCTCCACCGACAAATCGCCTGATTTCGCACCGACCCAGGTATGATCCCATGCATCTGCCTCGCAACCACGATCGGCCTATCGGACGATGTCTTTCGTGTTTGACGAATGCTTGAGAAGTAGCGGTAGTATCGGTATCGCCGGCAGGTGTGTTTAACATTCACCACCCCCTGGGATCGAGAAACCTGCAAGCGACGGATCATTTGATCTGGCCGATGATCACCGGCGGATCATCACCCGAGCATCGTCGGGTAGCTCGATCAATTGCCCGGCGGTGAGCCGGCCCGACTCGTCGACCAGGCCGGGATTGAGGTCGAGGATCTCTCCCGCCCTGCGCGAACTTCCCAGAGTGTCGCGGGCGATGGATCGGAGGGTATCGCTGGGACGGACCTTGTAGACGTGTTTGCGAGCTTGATTGGAGTCGGACGGATCGCGAGGGCGCGCGGAGGCGTGGGTGGTGGGGTCGGGTTCGGTGGTCTCGCGATCCTCGGTGGACCGGCCCGCGCGGGTTGCGGGAGCGCGGCTGGCGGGGGGAAGGACAAAGTCCTCGTCCCGAGGGGTGGGCCGCCGTGGGGCGGGCTCGGCCGTCGAGGCGGTTTTGCGGACGTTGGCGGTGAGCCGGTCAAAGAGCGAGGAATCGAGATCCTCGGGGGCGGGGATCACGATGACGTCGCCGACCCGGAGACCGTCGATTTTGGGGCATTTCTCGGCGTTGGCCTTCCAGAGAGCCTTATAATAGCGCCCAGATCCATAATAGAGCCGCGAGATCGTCCAGAAGTTTTCCTTTCGCTCGACGACATGGAGGGTGGCCTCGATCTTTTCGGCGGCGGCGGATTGGCGGGCCTGGGGTCGATCGCCGGCGGCGGCCCTGGTCGGTTGGGCCTCAAGCTCAAAGCTCACGTCACGGGCCACATGGGCGCGCGGATCGCGTGCGCTGACCGTGACACCGGCGGCCTGTTCGGCCGGATCGGCGGCGGTCTCGAGCTCGTCGCCCGATTCCAGGGGGACCCGGCCCAGGTTGGGCAGTTCCTTCCATCCGGCGGGGATGGGATTGCTCGGCTTTTCGACCGTGCGCGGGCTCGCGGCGGGCTCGGGCGCGGGGGGGTCGGGGTTCGCCGTCGCCGCGGCGGGGCGAGCCTTTTCCTCGACGACCACCGGGGCCGGTTCCGGTAACGACGGCCGGGCCGGCTCGGGCTTTCTCACCTCGGGCACCACCGGCGCGATCGTGACGGGGGCGGGACGTTCCACCACCGGAGCCGGAGGCTCGAGCCCCTTCGCTTCCGGCTTGGGCTCGGGAGGCTTCGCTTCCGGCCTGGGCTCCGGAAGCTTGGGCGGATCCGCCACGACCTTGGAAGGTTCGGGAAGCTCGGGCTTTTTGACCGGTTCCTCGGGCTTTTTGACCGGCTCGTCGGGCTTTTTGACCGGCTCGTCGGGCTTTTTGACCGGCTCGTCGGGCTTTTTGATCGGCTCGTCGGGCTTTTTGATCGGTTCGTCGGGCTTTTTGACCGGCTCCTCGGGCTTTTTGACCGGCTCCTCGGGCTTTTTGATCGGTTCGTCGGGCTTTTTGACGGGCGCAGGGAAGAGCGGCCCGGGTTCGCCGGCGGATGAGATGGGAGGAGTTTGGTTGCTGGATTCAGGGAGTGTCGCGGGGGGCAGGTCGGGCATCGAGCTCTTGGGTTCGTCGGCCGTTTTTTCGGGGGACGGGGCCATGGCCAGGAGGGTGGGTTCGTTGTCGGCGGGGGGTAATGACACGATCTCGCCCACGGGTAGAGGCTGGGCGGGGGTGATGGGTGGGGGGAGGGTGGGGTTTTCAGTGATTGGCGACGGTTTGGGGGCGGGGATGGTCGGCGGGGGTTCGGCGGCGGCGAGATCGGTATTGGGGAGGATGGGGGAGGTGGGTGGTGGTTCGCTGGGGGTATCGGGCCTGGGTGCCTGGGCCAGGGAGGTGGTCGGGGTGGTGGGGGGTGGTGGGCCTGGCTCGGTGAGTGAGACCGCGCCGACCTGGTTGTCGGGCTTGGCGGGGTCCTTGGGGGTAATGATGGGGGATTGGTCGTTGTGGGCGACCTGGGTGTTGGGTTTGGGATCCTGGGCCTTGACCTCGTTGATGGGGGGCTTTTTGGAGTCGCGATTCTGGGTATAGGCGATCGCGGCGAGCATGACCAGCGAAAGCGCGGCCGCGAGGGCGTGGCGGGGATAGTGGGTGATGGCGGCGGCCAGCCCCTTGAGGATCAGGCGGACGAGGGTGAAGGCGATCCTGGCGAGGCCGCCGACCAGTCTCCTGGGCAGTCCCCTCGTGGGTGTTGGGGTGGTCTGGGGCTCGACGGGATCGGGGGTGGTCTGGGTCGCTTTCACGTGACCTCCCGCGACGATGATTGGTTCGGGCATCGTTCCACCACCCTCAGTTTCGCGCTTCGTGCGCGGGGGTTTTCGGCCATCTCGTCGGCCGTCGCGATCACGGGCTTCTTGGTCAGGACCGTCAGGCGAGGATCGTTGCGAAACGCCCATTTCACGCGCCGATCCTCGAGCGAATGAAAGCTGATCACAACCCCCCGGCCCTCGGGGGCGAGGATCTGGGGGAGCCGCTCGAGCACGAAATCGAGCCCCGCCAGCTCGTCGTTGACGGCGATTCGCAGGGCCTGAAACACGCGAGTAGCCGGGTCGATCGCGCCGGGGTGCCGGGCCCTGGGGACGCATCGGCGGACCAGATCGGCCAGCGCACAGGTGGTGGTGATAGGGCTCGAGCGCCGATTTTCGACGATTTTCCGGCTGATTCGCCGGCTGAAGCGTTCCTCGCCGTATTCATGAAAGATCCTGGCGAGCTCGAATTCGCTCTCGTGGGCGACCAGGTCGGCGGCCGTCGGTCCCCCCGCGTCGGGATCGAATCGCATGTCGAGTGGGCCGTCGCCGGCGAAGCTAAACCCGCGATCGCCCCAGGCGAGCTGGTCGGATGAGAGCCCCAGGTCGAGCAAGACTCCATCGACATGGGTGAGTTTGAGTTCATCGAGCACCTCGCCGATCTGGCGATAGGCCGCGTGAAACAAGGTGACGGGGAGCCCGGCGGTGGCCTGCTGGGCGAGCGCGAGCATGGCGGGGTCGCGATCGAGCCCGATGACCCGGCCGCTGGGACCGAGCTGCTCGGCGAGCGCCCTCGCGTGGCCCCCCGCGCCGACCGTGCCATCGACCAGGACCAAGGCCTCGCGATCGCGCTTCGCAAGCCAATGAACGACCGGGTCCACGAGGACCGGCCGGTGCCGCGCGCTC